>MVRL01000085.1 GCA_002067705.1 Methanosaeta sp. PtaU1.Bin112 | reverse complement strand
ATCGACCAAAGCTACATTCAGTTCCTCATGCCTGGCCTGAGAAGCCACATGCGTGCCCGCGCCCGAGCCGATGACAATAAGATCGAATTTGTCCATGTTAATAGGGAAGAGAGTCGATTGCTTAAATATATTGAGGATTAGAAAGACAAAAATAAGAGGCTACACCTCAGCACCTGACTGCTCAGATACTTCTCAGGACTTGTGTCGAATGCCTTCTTGCATCCCTGAGCGCAGAAGCAGTACATCTTGCCTTTATACTCGCTCTTGAGCCTGGGCGTCTTCTCATCATTGGTCATCTTGCACATCGGATCTATCGCCATTGTTCGCCCTCTTAGTCCTTTGCTGCTATTTTGCTGCAATTCTTATGTCAACTTCTATTTCGCAATGCCGGCGGTATATACTTTTTGAGCAGGAGAGAGAGGCTGACGACGGTAACCGAGCTGAGCGCCATCGCCAGGCCCGCTAGCTCCGGGCGGAAGGTTATGCCAAACGCTGGATAGAGCGCGCCCGCTGCTACTGGGACCAGGGCAAGGTTGTAGGCAAAGGCCCAGAAGATATTCAGCTTGATTCGCGAGATCACCTTGCGGCTGAGCTGTATGGCTGCCACTGCAGCCAGCAGGTCATCCTTCATGAGAACGATCTCGCCCGCTTCAATCGCCACATCAGTGCCGCTGCCGATGGCAATGCCCACATCGGCCTGAGCGAGAGCAGGCGCATCATTGATGCCGTCGCCCACGAAGGCCACCTTTCTGCCGCTCTCCTGCAGCCTCTTGATCTCCTGGGACTTGTCCTCAGGCAAGACCTCGGAGTGGATATCCGTTATGCCCAGCCGTCCGGCAACCGCAGCCGCGCTCTTTGCGTTGTCTCCAGTGATCATCACCACAGAGAGCCCCATTTTCTGCAGATCGGCTACCGCCTGCCCTGCAGACTCCTTTGGCCGGTCTGAAATGGCCAGGACTCCGCAGGCCCGATCGTCCAGACCGATGAGCATGGCAGTCCTTCCCTCTTCTTCATATTCGGAGGCTCTTTCCAACAGCTTGGGTTCAATCTCGATGCCAAGGTCCCAAAAGTGCATCCTGTTTCCGGCGGCAACCCGCCTGCTGCCTACCCACGCCAGCACGCCTTTTCCAGGCCTGGCCTCAAACTTTTCCGCGTCCTCCAGAGCGAGGTTGAGCTCCCTGGCCTTCCGAACCACTGCCTCGGCCAGAGGATGCTCAGAAGGCCGCTCTGCTCCCGCTGCCAGGCGGAGCATCTCCTCTTCGCTTACTCCGAAGGCGGCCATCTCAGTGACATCCGGTCTGCCAACAGTTAATGTTCCCGTCTTGTCGAAGGCGACGACATTGAGCTTATCTGAGGCTTCCAGAGCCTCGCCGCTCTTGATAAGAATGCCCAGCTCCGCCCCCCGGCCTATGCCAACTGTGATGGCCGTGGGCGTGGCCAGGCCCAGGGCGCAGGGGCAGGCTACCACCAGCACCGATATGAGTGCGGTAAGGGAGAAGAGCAGGGTATTATGAGATACAAAATACCAGTAGACAAACGATGCAAAGGCAATGGTCAGGATGGTGGGGATAAAATAGGCCACCGCCCGATCGGCGATCCTCTGCACGGCCGGCCTGCTGCCCTGCGCCTCCTCTACCAGAGAGATGATCTGGGCGAGCACAGTATCCTTTCCTATGCGGGTGGCTGTGAACTGAAGGGAGCCGTTCCCATTGATGGTGCCTCCAACCACCCGGCTGCCCTGCTTTTTGAAGACGGGAATGCTCTCCCCGGTGATCATGGATTCATCCACATAGCTCTCACCTGCCGAAACTGTCCCGTCTGCGGCAATCTTCTCCCCGGGCTTGACTGAGAGAAGATCTCCAACCATCACCTCGTCCACAGAGACCTCAACCTCCCTCCCGTCTCTGAGGAGAATGGCTCTCTTGGGAACCAGGCCTATCAGCTTCTTAATGGCTTCTGAGGTGCGGCCTTTGGCACCAGCTTCCAGGTAGCGGCCCAGGGTGAGAAAAGAGGCCAGCATCACTGCGGTCTCATAGAACATGAAGTCAGAGGTTAAAACTATGCCGAATGTTCCCAGAATAGAGGAGCCGTAGGCTACGCCTATGCCCATGCCGTACATGACATCCATATCCAGATTGCGGTTGCCCAGCGCCCGCAATGCCGCCCGGAAGATGGGGCGGCTGACATAGACAAAGACAGGAGCGGATACTATGAGCATGAAAAGGCCCATTAAATTGGGATATGCCATTGCGATCTGCATGGGCACGATTTCATGAACCGGCAGATACATGAGGGCCATAAGAAAGATGCTGGCGGCAAAACCGATGAGGATGCGCCGCTTCTTGTCTGCCTGATCCCTGGCAAAGGCTTCCTTCTCCAGTTCCGCCATTGCCTTTTCGTCTTCACCTTCCCTGCCCAGAAACTCGTAACCCGTATCGACTACGGCGTTCTTGAGATCCTCCTGGCTGACCATGCGAGGATTAAAGGTGACGTAGGCCTTTTCAGACGCCAGGTTAACGCGCACCTCCACGACGCCATCCAGCCTCTTGAGGGCGATCTCCAGAGCCCCCACGCACATGGCGCAGACCATGCCACCTATCTTGAGAACGACCTTCTCATCGATTACATCGTAGCCAGCATCCCGGATTGCCTTTTCCAAATCGGCAAGTCTAAGCTTCTCGGGATTGTATTCGACCGATGCCGTCTCCGTGCCAAGGTTGACGGAAGCAGATAAAACTCCATCCAAATTCCGCAAGGCCTTCTCGATGGCCGCCGTGCAGGCGGCACAAACCATGCCGGCGACCTTCAGCTCTGCCTTTTTATTGGCGGTCATAATTGCTAAATAAACCGCTCAAATCTCTCTTTTCCAACCTTGCAGATGGGACAGACCTCAGGAGGCCCTTCTCTGGCGCAGAGATAGCCACAGACAGTACACCTCCACACGGGAAGGGATAGCTTGAAAGCTACCTTTGCGATATCAGCTCTTAGCTCCTCTGATGATGCTTTTTTCTCCTGGATGAGCTTGTTCCTCTCTTCAGGAGGAAGCCTTCTCTCCGGAATTGAAGCCAGCTCCCTCTCGCCCTTCAGAACCGCTCTGGAGACGTAGAGCGCACAGTAGCAGGCGCCAAATTCGGTGATATCTGCATCTCTGTAGTCGCATGGGCAGATGAGGTCCAGGTCCTCGGCCTTGACTCCGGAAGCCAGGCGGCAGGGGCAAGCGCGATAGCCATATCGCCTCTCATTTATGAGCAGTCCTTTCGCCAGGCCCCTTACAAAATCCGCATCGGGATTGAGGCTGTAGCCGCCCTGTTTGGCCTCTCTATCAAGACGAGAGCATAAACTGTCGACCTCCTCATCAGTGGGCGGCAAGAAATCCTCTGTCATCAGCCAAGCGCCTCCCGGATATCCTTTTCCTTCAGTCCCACTATGCTCTTCTCCCCGATAACCAGCGTGGGGAAGGAGAGGCTTGAATTGTATTTCTTGACCTCGGCGATGGCCTCTGCCCTCTCCTCACCCTTAAGCAGATCAACATAGATGTAATCGAAGGCCACGCCCAATGAAGATAGGAACTCCCTGGTCTTCTTGCACCAGATACATGTGCTCAGGGCAAAGAGCCTGATCTTGCCTTTATTTTTTCCTGCAACGTGCTCGAAATTCATTAGATCACCAAATGAAGTTAATATGTTGTGAAACGATAAAAAACCATTCATTGATCAACAGCTTTTTGACCTGAGAAATCCGAAACTCAGTCCGTGATTGCCAGAATTGCAATATTAGCGCTCATGCTCATACCAATATGCACAGCCTCTTCCGATTATCCTTCCGGAATCGTAACCTATGTTGCAGACGGCGATACCTTGCAGGTGCAGGGCTTCGGCCTGGTCAGCCTCTCCCAGGTTAACTGTCCCGAGATGGGGACCATCGAAGGAGTTCATGCCAGGGAGTTTGCTCTGGAACGGCTTCTCAATGTTGTAGTATTCCTCGATAAGGACGATCAGGCAAGCACAAATTCAGACGGATCAATTCCTTGCCTCGTCTATCTCTCCGGGCCTAACGGCAAGCCAAACTTGAATAAAAGCTTCAATAAAATGGTCGTCGAGGCAGGATTTGGCGCGATCAAGAGAGATCCTAAAGCCGAGTTTGATCCTGCTCTCTGGTAAGGCCGTGAATTTCGTTCAATCCCTGTCGCTTTTGGAGATGGCAATCAGACGCTCCAAGCCGCCGATCTCCCTGATAAATGCTGCCACAGAAGCAGGCACCAGCCCGGCCCATTCGCGGTTCTCACTCATCAGCTTGCGGATGGTTGTTCCAGAGTACTGCTCCCTCTGGTACATGGGAGACCTTCTGATCTCTATGCCTGCATCGGACATGAGCTGGACCACCAGAGGATTGTTGGAGTAGACAACATCAAAACGAGGCACCATGGATCGCAGGTGAGAAACCCATACCGAGTTTCTCTGGATATCCTGCAGCGGAGTGACAATAGAGCACTCCCTCAGATCGATCTCGCTCAGAGCGGCATAGATCATCTCCATCCTTTCGCCGCCAGTGAAGGGATTCTCGGGAGTGTGGCTCTCCTGGGCGCTTCCTATCACTATAACAATCTCCTCCACCTCCTGGGCGATCTTCTTCAGGACCGCCTGATGCCCCAGGTGATATGGCTGGAAGCGCCCAATGTAAAGCCCGCGCATGACTTTTTATGCTCTTGCTTGCCTGCTAATTGATCGCTTATTTGCCGATAACCTGCTTTCCGATGAGCTTGATGGCGCTCTCCTTGTTGGGTCCTATGGGCGATCCAACCACGATCTGTGTGACTCCAGTCTTTAGAAGCTCATCCACCCTTGCCCTGCAATCCACCGGCGCACCGGAGACTGAGAATGCCTCGGTCATTTTGGCAGTGACCGCTCCCATTGCCGTCTTGAAGTCGTATTTTGCAATGGCCTCGGAGATCGTCTTCGCTTCATCCATACCGATTCCGTGCCTCTCCAGGACGTTCTCTGGCGATCCAGCCACGATGAAGGCCACCACGATCTTGGAAGCATTGATCGCCTTGGCCGGGTCCTTGTCAGCGCTGAAGCTGGCATAAGCGCAGACCTGCACATCCTCCGGCTTTCGGCCTGCCTTTTCCGCGCCCTGCCTGATCATTGGAATGGCAAATTTGAAGTCATCCGGATGGGAGGCATTGATGAGCACGCCATCTGCTATGGCTCCGGCAAGCTCGAGCATCTTCGGTCCCTGAGCGCCGATGTAGATAGGGATTTTGCCAGCAGAGAACGCCATCTGCGCCCCTTTGAAGCCTGCCGCGTTTACCTGCTCGCGGGCCAGGAAAGAGCGAATGGCCTGAACTGACTCTTTGACGCGAGAGAGTGGCTTGTCCCAGTTGATTCCCATCTTCTCAAAAGTTGCTTTATCTCCGGGACCTATTCCCAGAATGGCCCGCCCTCCGGACAGCTCGTTTATGGAGGCGATTGACGAAGCGATGATGGCCGCATTCCTGGTATAGGGATTGGTGACACCCGTTCCCAGCGAGATCCGATTGGTCATCATGGACAGCACCGCCAGAGTGGTCCAAACATCCCGGTTATTGTAGTGGTCTGTGATCCAGATATTCTTGAACCCGGCATCTTCTGCCAGCTTTGCCATGTAGCCGATCTTATAGGCCGATTCATCGGGAACAAATTCTATTCCAAACAACCTAAATCTCCTCCAGCTCGATGCGGTCTCCGGCCTTGAGGCAAAACGCCTCGGCGGCATTTCCCTGGTTGACCGCAATTTCTGCAAAGCCATGGCTTCCCAGGGTTATAAGCGGTTCGATCCTGCGCGCCTGGCCGTAGGTCCTCACGGTCTTCAATTTGATCCCCTTCAAGCTAACTGGAAACGACGGCAAGTCCCGCATATTCAGGATGAGGTTGCCGAATCGGTCCACGTAGATTACCGTGGCTTCAAGACCCTGATCCGTCTTCCTGGCCGCCCCGAAGTTCAGATCCTTTGGCCGGACCCTCGGGCCCATCGACGCCGGACTCTTGCCCGAGGCCAACAGGGCAGCGACGGGAGCGAAGATGTCCCGGCCGTGAAATGTATTTGATTCCGGGCCATGGCCATGACCTGCTCCCAGGATCTCTTGAGAGACAGCGATCTTGTAGGCCTGAGGCGCCTGGGGCGGACTGCCGGAAGCGCCAAGGCTTTGTGCAGCCGGCAGGAGCAGGCCGTTGTCCGGCCCCACGAAGATCTGCCCGCCGCCCTCCACCACCAGGCCCATCCGGTCCGTGCCCACGCCGGGATCGACCACCGAAATATGAATTGTCCCGGCAGGAAAGTACCGGGCGGTGGAGAGCAGGGCAAAGGCACCGGCGCGAACATCCTGGGGCGGGATGTCATGGGCGATGTCCACGAAGGTGATTTCCGAAGCCCTGTCCCCAAGTCGGGAGAGGATCACTCCCTTCATCTGGGCAGGATAAAAAGAGCCAAAGTCAGTGAGAAGCGTTATGATTTTGGTCATCAATTCAGCCATCACTTGCCATCCTTATGCTTATTAGCTGCGGCTGTCTCAACCTCACCGGCTTTCTCCCCGATCTCGGAATCTTTTCCGGCACACTCTTCCGGCGTCTTGACCGGCGCTTTCTCTTCATCCGGCCAGCGTTTCCGAAAATCTGTCAGGTCGGCTTTGTGCTCATCTCTGATATCCAGCGCTTCAACATGCCGGCAGAGGTCCAATATATTTCGTTTAGCCAGATTGCTCTCAGATTCGTCTGCAACTCCCTGAAGGATCTTTCGTTCGTAGGTCTTGGCCAGATTGAGATAAGCGCCTGCATCTGGATACAAGTCAATGGATGCATTCAGATAATCAACAGCCTCGTTCAGATTTCCTGCCTTGTAGCAGATCGTTCCCGCGCACTCTGCCAGATGTGCTTTGCTCTTTCTCTTTCTCAACCCATCCATCGGATTGAAAATGATCCTTATCTTGAAATTATCCATTCCGTTAATGGCAAGGCCTTCAGAGAGTCGATTCCTCGCGTTCGCATTAGCCTTAGATTTGTCAGATGAATCAGTCTGGTTGATTACACATGGAGCAGATCCCAGCGGCAAATGACGAAGCCTTTTGCTATGTGTTCCTGAGACCTCATCCCAGATGAGCCCCTCATTAGGCAGCACTCCACCTCTCGACCTCTCATCTTCGTATCCTGATCCTTCCCTTAAATTATCTACAAAGAATTGAGATTCATATGCTAGCCTCCATGAGTCATATGGATTGGCATCCCGTTCGGCATAGGAATAAGCCAGATAGATGTAGGCTCTGGCCATGATCTCGTTGATATGCCGTTCATCATCATATTCCTGGCCATAGAATTCTGTGTTTGTCCCGTTCTTCTCATTATCATAAATTTTTCGCACAGCATTTCGAATTAATTTATAAATACAGCTTTCGCATTCTTCGTGAGAATTGCACTTTAAAAAGGCATATCCAAGATAGAGCGCCGGCAAAAGGTCCATTTCATCTTTTTTAGTCAGGATTCTCAAGTGAGGAATGGCCTCTTCGTACTTGCCCATCTCCAGCAACGTTCTACCGATCCAGAAGCGGATTTTACCCCTGTACGTTACCTCTGACCTATCCGCGATATCGAGGGCTTCTTCGAGTTTTTCCCTGGCATTCCTCAAAATCCAGGTCCTTTCTTCGCCCTTTCTCTTGCAGTCTTTCCCGGCAGAGAAATATGCTTTGCCTGTGCAAAGGAGGATTTCCGAATCATCAGGTTTGTAAGAGAGGGCCACATTAAGCTCCGACAGGCCATATCTATACTCCTCCATCCTGCAGAAGATCTGCCCCAGTACTTTTCGTTCTTCAAATTCAAGGGGATTCAAGTTTTTTGCAATTTGTGCCTCTCTAAGGGCACTTGGCAATTTGCCACAGGCAAGGTAGGTCTGAGCCAGGAGCAAATTAATCTTATTGCGCTTTATTTCCTCCGGGTCAAGATCTTTGAAGACCTTTTTTGCCTCTTCGAATAGATCTTCTGCCCATTTGAGTGACTTGGAACTGCCATTTTTTTGAAGCTTTTTTTTCTCTTCAAGGTTGAGGATGCTCCTGCCGGACTCAACCATCCAATGCGCACACTCTAACTTATAAAAATTGCAGAGAAATTTGCTCTTGGAATCGTTTCCATACCTTTTAAGAACCTTCAAAGCAATATGAAAGCAATCTTTTGATCTCTCTAAGTGAGGTTTAATTGCAATTACTTCTACATCAAATTTATCATTCTTATCCTCTATTTTCAAATTGCCAATCTTAATTAATGCAAATTTTAAATAGCAGATGCCCATTGCCAGAAGGCAGTCCATTATCCTAAAGTCATTTTGTTTCTCTGTTTCATTGACAGGCGGTACAGCTTGCGCATTCTGTTCACCGTGCTCAATCCTACTCGACAGTTCCTCTAGAACATACTCAAAGGAGGATTTGTTAATCGGTTTATCTGCACATTCTCTTTCCAAAAAGGTCAGTATCTGGCAGGGTTCAGGATGCCCCCTAAACCAGCACCCATTTTTTCCCCATTGATATTCAGATATTTCCTTCAAGCTTCTCTTGCTCAAGAGATTTAAATCTGCCGTCATCTTTTCTATTCTATAAATATATTCCGGGAATAGATAATTCTTATTGCCCCAATTCCTTTCTTCATTGATTGCTCTGACCAGAAAATGAAATACGCCCTGATAAGCCTCATCCCCGCAGCTTCCAGATTTTTCGCACTCCTTCAGCCAGGAGACCGGTTTCTTGTCCAAACTCATCCCTATCGAAGCAAGGTTAGCCTTAACTCGGCAGCATTCAGGATTTATGAGATGAATCTGCCCGTAAACCCTCTTCATAAGATTAGAGGACGTCTCATTCTCTCCTGCCCTGGCCAGACTATAGTAGAGCCGGACATCTTTTGGATCAGTGTAAATGGCCTGCAGGAGAACCGCCTTCAATTTACGTCGCCTGTAATCGCATTCGCCTTTGAGTTCAATCAACTTCAGGTAAACACTGGCGAGATCAAGAGTACACTCTGAGACAATGCTTGTTTCGTCTTCTGCAGTTTCACGCAGAATAGATTCTTTGATCAAGGCCCTCCAGGATTGGCTAACTGCTTCCTCCAGATATGTCTCAGCCTTAACAAGCTCTTCAGAATCGCATTCTTCAATTGTCGAAATGCTGGCCAGTCGAGCCTGGGCGTTTCCCATCAGATCATATGCTCTGGCTTTAACGGAAAAATCTTTTTTCAGTATACTTTCCTCATGAGACTTGATCTCCAATACTCTCTTGCATAGCAGGATGGCATTTTCATAATCATTCTTTATCTGGTTCTTCTCTGCTATCCATTTCTCCTCAGTCGGCTGCTTGCCTATGCCGAGAATTTTATGCAGCTGCTCCATCTCTTTCGCCCGCCGAAAGATGACAATACCCAGTGCGTAGTATGCTTCCCATGAATTTGGATTCACATCGATGGCTTTCTGGAAACATTCCTGGGCAGAGTCTGGCTGATTCAGTTCCGCATAAACCACACCCAGGTTGTAATGTGCCAGGGTGAAACTGTTTTCTTCTTCTAGAGCATCAATGAACCTTTTCTCTGCGCGATTTAAATAGAATTTATGCTTCTTGTTGGTTAGAAGGCTATCTCGGTAGGCCCTTAAGCCCTCATTAAAGTTCCACAAGGCCCTCCAGGATACGCTTTGTATCGAGCCCTTCAATTGCATGCCCGCATAGCTGGCATGGATCCTGTGAGCCATTTCCATAACCATGTCTTCGACGCTTCGCTCCCTACCCCTGAACTCATCTTCTAGCGGTTCGCGGCAATCCACTATCCACCTCTTAGTGCCCATCTTGCCGCTCATGTTCGCTACCAGGATATATTTTGCTTTTAGCTTTTCCCGCTCACCGGTATTTTCCCGAATCCCATCATCTTCGTCACTGCCTTCTTCCCGGCTATGCAGCCCAATTGTGATCTTTGGCCCCATCAGAATATGCGAGATCATTGCGGATACTGAACTTGCTGGTATGCTGAAAGGACCTAGCTTGATTTCAGAGGTGCTGCTAAGGGAGATGTCCTCCAAGCGTTCTACTTTTATGGCCGCATTAATAGGCTCGCCTGCTCCGCAAGCAGACTGAATCGACCTTTTTTCATCAACCGTCTGGTAGATTTCCTTAATTCTGTCCAGCTTTGTGGCAAGAAGATCGGCCAGATTCAACCTGGTTTGTTCCGGCTTATGCGAATCGTTGTTTTCCTCTTTCTTCGACTGCGTCTCATAGCCATCTGAAGCATTTACTATCACGAGCTTATCGGAACTGTACCACAAGTAGCCGAGGGCCTCCAGGATAAACCATACCGCCAACACCTCCGTACTGTGATGCCAGAGAAGGGAAAAGATGCTAGAAGCTATATCCAGAGCAAAATGATGTCCGGAAAAATCGATAGGAAGCGAGATGTTCTGGTATGCCCCGGAGAAACCGTTGAATAAAGATCCGTTCGAAGGATTGGTTGGCAGGATGATGTTCTCAGAATATGAAATATTGAAGAGGCTGCCCGATTCTGTCGCCGTCCAGAGGATGCGAGAGAGACTCTGCACCAGCCAGGTTGCGAAAAGCACATCCATAAACTTGACGGCCAGAGCATGCCAGCCTTTCTCTAGCCAGAGAATCAGATCTCCAAGCATGACGAATCGACGCAAAAAGATGATCCTTATGGCCGTCCAATGGTTGCTATATTTTAGTAAGAAATATTCGCTTATGATGTAAATTATAAAGAGAAGAACGCTTAGTGTCGCCATAGCCCAGGGAAGGATCTCATTGTTTGAGGACCGCCACCACTCAGCAGGAATGAAGGAAAGCCATGAAGCAAGAAAGCCCTCTTTTGGGCCTTTTGTGAATTGATCAACAAAAGAGCCGACCACTGGAAAATAAAATACAATCAAGGAAAACCAATAGCAAATCAAGGTAAAAGATACAAAATAATTCGGATAGACGGTTCGCGTCAATGCCACCAATGAATAGGAATAAATGGCGATTGCAAGCAGGATAAAAGATGCAAGAAAGATCACAAAAGGAGGAAAGATATCATTAGGCAACCACACATCCATCCATTCATACATCCGAGCCTGTGTACCCTTATAGATCCAGATCAAAATGCTTACTATAAAGCTGCAGGCCAGCAATTCGATGAAAGCTATAAAGAACATGGTGGATATTGTCGGCCTTTCTTTGCTCATTTCCATCCTCCAAAAGCGATAACCGCCTCATGGCGCTCCCGGCAAGAAGCATGGATATAAAAAAATGCTGTACTCAATCTATAACTATTTTTTGCTTTAAGCTAAATCAGTTCAGGCATACTATATCATCTGCCCGATCAACTCTGATCTCTTCATATCCCTGAAACATGGATGCTTTTCCCTTAATCCTCACCCGATCACCCGGATGCACCATATTCGAAATTCTATCCGTTCCAGCAGCTGCCGGAATGAATATGGGCAGCGGTGTAGAGTCCAGTTTGAGGATCAGGTTGCCTCCACTTCTGGTGGGTTTAATCTCCAAAACCATTCCTTCGACTGAGAGGCCGGAATCGCTGGCGCCCTTCTGGGACCCGGAGGAAGAAGCGCCATATGGCTCTCTCTCGCCAGGGCCGAAGGCCCAAAAAGCCACCGCCAGAGATCCCAGGGCCATGAGGAGCAAGACTACTACGATCTTCTCCTCCTTTTGCATCCTCATGATCCTGCTCCAGCTACAAAGCCAAGGCTATGTCCAGCAATGCGTAATTATGTAAAAAGTGATTTAGAATCTATTTCTTGGCTTCCGGTTTTGCACCATAATACTGCTGCCAGCCCTTCTCCAGGTTCTCCAGGCAGATGTCGCATACGCCTTTATAAGCGCCCTCCGGATATGTGAGGTTATGGACGGGAGCCTTTATGGGAAAGAGCAACGGTCGTGCACGGGTACATAGTTCGCAATCAGCCATTTAAATTCATCTCCTACGAAATGTGGTAATGATGCTTCTCATGTTTAAGTTTTCTGTTTGAATTCTCGATGATCAAGGATCATATCAAGTTTCATGCCTTTGGGGCGGAATAGTCCCCCATCCCCATCACAATGCCGGCCAGTTCCTCCACCAGCGCAGGGTCAACCTCTGCGAGCCTGACATTTCTCACGACATTGGTCACCTCGATATCGGCCATGACGATCTTGGGAAGGCTGCTGTGCTTGAATCCCTCCACAACAACGTAGTCCATCCCGTCCCTTTCCAGCTCAGCCAGGGCAGAATCGAGATCTCCCCGCTCCCGAGTCACCTTGAGGCGCGCCTCTCCCAAACCTATAACCTCGTCCGCCCCGGCATCGAAGTGGCGCCTGGTGTCGCCCCGGTCCACATCATGACCGGCCATATTCTTGATCGTGCCCACCCTGCCGTGTTTGGCCAGGGACGCGACGAGAGCGCAGGCCAATGTGGTCTTTCCGGTCTTCTTCGTTCCTACTACGGAGATTACTTTCATGTATTGCCTCAGGCCCGCAGCAGCTCGATTAAGAATCTCGCGAATCCATTGAGATCGGTTACGCGAACATTCTCATTCAGTCCGTGGATATTGGCCTCCAGCTGCCGGCCAACCCCAAAGACGCAGGTAGGAATGCCGGTCTTTTCTGTGGCGTAGGCCTGATCGAGGCTTCCCTGCGCTCCGGAAAGTCTTGGGAAAAAATCCATACCCCTCTCCACAGCATTCCTCACCTCCCAGACCCAGGGATGATCCGAATTAACGCTCATGGGAGGATAACCGGGATAGAACTTTAGATCAAAGTCGACATCCAGAGGTTTCAGAGCTCTCTCTATCTCCGCCATAGCTTCATCCATGCTCTCTTCCGGTATCACTCGCCGGTCCCCGCGCAGGTTGCAGATATCGGGCACGATGTTCTCCTTGATTCCCCCGTTGATCATAGTGATATTGAGGATGGGTATGAGGTTCTTCTTGCCCATGGCTTCCAGGGCAGAGCTGGCAGGCAGGAGGGATCGTCTGGACTGCACCGCCTTCTTGAGATCCATTAGGGCATTCATGACCGGAATGGACTTTTCCACGGCATTTATCCCCAGGAAGCTGGAGCCGCTGTGAACTGATTTTCCATGAACTGTCAAATCCCAGTGAATGATGCCGTTGCTGCCGATCACCACATCATCGGAAAAGCCGTCCATGCAGAGCATCATGTCCCCTTTAACCAGTCCCAGATCTGTGAGATAGCACAGGCCAGAGTAGCCGCCCACCTCTTCGTCAGTGGTCAGGAGAACGGAGAGATTATACTTGGGCTTGCCCTTCTCCAGGAGTGCGTCCAGAGCGGCAATCAAAGCGGCAATGGATCCCTTGCAGTCGGAGACGCCCCGGCCGTAGACTCTGCCGTTCTTTGCCACCGCCTGGAAGGGATCGGTATCCCAGGGACCTTCTGCCGGTACCACATCCAGATGGGCATAGATCACCATAGTTTTATCTGCGCCCACGAAAAGGTCGGCTCGCAGGTTGTAGCGATCTCCCACCAGCCGCCGGTCGCTGCATCTCGACTCAAAGACCTCTTCCGGCATGACCATTTTCTGCGTGCTAAAGCCCATCTCCTCAAATATCGGGACGAGCCAGTCCACAATCTCCTCATAATTGCTGCCCGGAGGAGCGACGGTCTTGAAACTGATGATTCTCTTTAGCAGATCCATGAGATAATTGGCATCTGGGGAGGGGATGGTCTCGGGCATATTGCATTCCTTCACTAATCAAGGTTAGCTAATCCACTACTGCATATTAAATGCTTTGAGGTATGCCGGCAAGAGTCAAACCTACGAACCTCTCTGGGAGGATCTCTATAGGACAAGCCCATTTGGTGAGCGAAACTGTCGTTCCGTAGATGTGGTAGAAGAAGATGCTGAGCGTGGCGATTCCCCGCAAGGCATCGATATGGTCCAGCTTTCCGAGCTCATCCTATCCTGGGCCCGGTCCTCGATCCCATACCGGGCCCTGCTATGGGAACGAATTTTCAACTAAAGAGACAAAGGATTCTGCGCTGGAAATATAGTCCTCCAACAGATTTTTTAATAGGATGACCACAAGAAAAATCTTTGGGCGGATCTCAGGAGAGCTCTGTTTTGATGAGGCTCTTTCCGGTCATTGCCTTCGGCTGGGCGATGCCCAGAAGCTGCAATGCCGTGGGAGCAATATCCGCCAGGATGCCGTCCTCGCGAAGGCAGCGCTTCTTACCATCGTTTATTATCAGACTGAATGGCACAGGATTGGTTGTGTGAGCAGTATGCGGCTGGCCGGTGGCCGGATCTACCATCTTCTCGGCGTTGCCGTGATCGGCAGTGAGAAGCACACAGCCGCCTTTTTTCAGAATCTCATCAACCACCGCCCCAACGCAGCCGTCCACCACCTCGACAGCCTTGACAGCGGCATCGAATATGCCGGTGTGGCCCACCATATCCGGATTGGCGAAGTTGAGGACAATGAGGTCGTATTTGCCGCTATCGATGCGCCTGATGACTTCATCCCGGACCAGAAGAGCACTCATCTCCGGCATCAGGTCGTAGGTGGCAACCTTTGGCGAGGGAATCAGACAGCGGTCCTCTCCAGGGTTTGGCTCTTCCTTTCCTCCGTTAAAGAAGTAAGTGACGTGCGCATATTTTTCAGTTTCGGCTATGCGCAGCTGCCTCAGGCCGGCTCTGCTAATCACCTGGCCAAGTGTATCATTCAAATCCTGCGCAGGAAAAGCCACGGGCACCTTCAATGTGGCATCATACTGGGTCATGCAGGTATAGAAGACCCGGATAGGTTTAGTGGCAAAGCCCTGAAAATCCTTATCGACAAAGGCTCTGGTGATCTCCCGCGCCCTGTCCGGCCTGAAATTGAAGAATATGATGCTATCTCCATCCTGGATCAGGCCATCGGAGTCAACCAGGGTAGGCGAGACGAATTCGTCATTTTCGCCTCTTGAGTAAGCGTCTTGCACTGCATCCCTGGCGGTGGCAGCCCGCAGGCCCTCTCCGTCTGTTAGGCAGCGATAGGACTTCTCCACCCTCTCCCACCGTTTGTCTCTATCCATTGTGTAGTATCGACCGGAGACGGTGGCCACCTTGCCTATGCCGATCTGCCGGAACCTGTCCTCCAGCTCATGAAAATAGCCTAGGGCGCTTCTGGGCGGCACATCCCTGCCGTCAAGAACGGCATGCACAAAGACATTGTCCAGGCCCGCTTTTTTGGCCATCTCCAGTAGGGCGTAGAGATGAGTGTTGTGGCTGTGAACACCGCCATCGGAGAGAAGGCCGATCAGATGCAGCCTCTTACCTTTTGCCTTTTCCATGGCCAGGCGCAACGCTTTATTTTCAGCGATAGTTCCCTGCTCAACCGCCAGGCTGATTTTGGTAAAATCCTGGTAGACGATTCGCCCGCCGCCGATGTTGAGGTGGCCAACCTCGGAATTGCCCATCTGGCCACGCGGCAGGCCCACAGCGAGGCCAGAGGCGGAAAGAGCGGTTGTAGGGTAATTTTTCCAGAAGCGATCCAGGTTGGGCTTTTTCGCCTTGGCTATGGCATTGCCCTCTGCTATCAGGCTTATGCCGAAGCCGTCCATGATTATGATTGCTAGGGGCTTCATCTCAGAAGACAATCGTCACAGCGAATATATTAGATCTGCTCCCAAAAAAGATCTGTACCTAAGATCAGACCCTCTCTTTGAAACCTTCCTGTCCGATAAGGGGAACGAAGATCACGCCCATCTTCTTCACCACGCAAAAGCCGTTGTTTCTTGTCACCAGATATAGCTCCTGATAGTCGCTTCCCACGGGCAGGACCATCTTGCCGCCCACCTTCAGCTGCTGCTTGAGCGGCTCAGGGACCTGGGGAGCAGCGGCTGCCACGCTGATTCGGTCGTAGGGCGCATGCTCAGGCAGGCCAAGGCTGCCGTCGGCCTCGATCATGGTAACATTCGTTATGCCCGCTCTTTTCAGGTTATCTCTGGCCAGGGCCACCAGCTCAGGTTTGCGCTCCACAGAGTAGACCCGTCCAGCCGGGCCTACCATCTCCGCCATCACCGCTGCATGGTAGCCGCTTCCTCCTCCCACCTCCAGGACGGTCATTTCCGGCTCAAGGTCGAGAAGATCGCACATTATGGCCACCATGTGGGGAGCGGAGATGGTCTGGCTCTGCCCAATGGGAAGGGGAGTGTCGTCGTAAGCCCGGCCTTGCAGCGATTCCGGAAGGAAGAGTTCTCTGGGGACGCGAGACATGGCGGATATAACCGCCTCGCTTGCATAGCCACTCAGGCTTCCCAGGAGCTGCTCTCGGTTCAAATCTCTCTACCCCATATCCTCTGTATGTCCTTAGCTTCAGCCGAATCGGCAAAGCCTTCGCCGCGCAGCTTCATCTTGACGATGATGAATCTGAATCCTTCCTCCTTTCTAGACTCTCCGACCTCGAAGACCTCATCTCCGGGAACGCTGATCTTGAAGGAGTGGGTCTTGCCTTTTCGATAGACGGAGATCTTGAGGGGCACCTCGTCTGTCGCCCTGGCCCAGAGGGTCTTCGTCTCTTCCGCGAGGGCGCTGTTTACCCTGCGATCGGTCTCCAGAGAGGCGATCTCTGTCATGACCACATCTTTTGATGGATCGTCCACCAGCAGCTCATCGCCGACGCGCAGCATCTCTTTTGCCGGAATTTTGGCATAGTATGTTTCAGATCTTTCGCCGCTGCTCACAATGACCTTGAGATTGACCAGCCGCTCTCGCTGCACCTCTACGGAATGAACCGTGCCGCATTCTTCGCAACGCACCAGATTCTCCTGGCCGGATTTGATCAGGGTGTGTTCTGTGTCATTCTCACAGACTGGGCAGAAGATCAGATCATCAAACATAGGATAATATTATTCCACAGAGTATTTAAAGCATGAAGGCACGCTGCCGCTGCCTTCTGCAGAAGACGGAGAGGCTGAGGCCTGCGCAGTAGCAGCACAGCAGCAGTCTGGCAGCATGATCCAATTCCAGGATCCAATTCTAAATAGGGAAAAATTTTTTAATGAAGACGAAATATCTATACATATGAAAGAAGTCATTAAAGAACACGATTGTTCTCCAGACAGGAGCACGGACGAATGCTGCAGGATTGCGGAGAGCATGATCGAGGAGATCCATCACATCGCATTGCCGGGCGGGGCAATGAAATCACCCTCCGGAAGAAGGCACAGAGGCTCGCTCAAGGAGAGGCTCCTCCGCCAGATCAGAGCCGCCAGAAAGGTGGCATTAGCATGATTCAGATGTAATTTTTCTCCTATTTTATCCCTCTAAAAAGCTCGGCCAGGATATATCCGAATTATTCTTTTCAAATCAAAAATTCAAATCAAGAAAAATTATTTTTAGTATGTACTGCGGCATTTTTAATACTCGAAAACTATTTATATTAATCTAGTTACTAATTTAATTGTGGACCCCAATTCGAAAGCCTGCTCTATCCCCCAATCATGCTCTGAGGTAGAAGTAGACCTCAAGAGGCTGGACCGCATGCTTCAGGCAGCCCACCGCAGCTCTATTGAGATAAAGGACAGCTACGACTTTTACGTTCTGGCGCTCAAGGAGTTCAATAAAGAGAATCTCTCTGAAGCATACCTTTACTGCGACCGGGCAAGGTACGAGCTAACCTCAGCCATAAATGATGCCAAGATCAAGATCAAAGGCTCTCGATTCCACAGCCTGCGCACCATCTCATACTTCTTCAAGCTCTATGGGCTCTATGCTGTGATCTTCGCTTCCCTTGCGGTCGTTTTATTCAGCTTCCTGATCACCAGATTCTCGGAGGCGAGCATTCTGGGGGTGCCGCTCTGGTCCTCGTTCTTCGCCGGCCTCGGCTCCTCCGCCCAGATACTCACGGGAATTGCCGATGACCTGCGACGTTACGGCATGGCTTCGCGCTACAAAAGGCTCTGGTACATGGCGCTGCCGCTCCTGGCCATGGTCTTCGGCTACATGGCCTATCTCTTCGTCGGCTCCGGATTCATTGCCATCAACGGGAGCACAGATAGCCAGGCGTTTTCCATAATGTTCACCTGCTTTTTAACCGGATTTCTCACCAAATGGCTGATCGGCAGGCTGTCGCGAATGTCCAGGGACATTTAAGGTTTCGAGAGAAAAAGCATTCAGACAGGAATCTTTGCGCCAAAACGTAAAAGGCATCCTGACAGAAGACCCATAGTGCTATTCGGCTAAAAAATCATCTGAACATCCTCAAGAGCGCCCATGCCGGATAGACGGAGATACCACAGGATATCCGTCCCAGAGAGCTTGAACTTGCCTCTGGAATGGTGCTCAACTCCGAAGAGGGGTTGTGTTCTCAAAGCTGGCGGCGAACGCAGCTTCCAGGCTGCATTGGGAAGGATCAAGGACTAAAAAGAATGACGTGTCCCTTGAGATTGCAATTATCGTTATATTATAAAAAAGTAGACAGTCCTGAATCGCCCAACTATTCAAATAAACAGGCTGAGAAATTAATAGAAGGCTTTCGGATCAGCTCCCAAAATTTTCACATCGCCCTTCAGGACGGCCTCTTGAGGATTCAGCTTTCCCAGACAGAGGTTCTTCCAGACCAGTGGCTCGGTTTCGATGGTGAACTTTGCATTCTCTGCTGTCTGAGGCATTGCCTCAAAAACACCATGCCTGACATGCAAAGAGTAGTCCGAAGCCTCCGTGGTGCCATTTTTGCCGGTCAATTTCAGAGCAATAACGAGATCACTATCAAGAGATTTCGTGGCATTGAGGCTTACAGCCATTATCCTGAAGAGATCATCCATCGGCATCAAAGGAACGATATTGTCGTTCATGCCAGCAAATACAAGTCTCGGCTTCCCGAGTATAGGTATCTTTGCCTGTCCCGTCTCCAGCAGATATTCAGAGAGAAGATAGTTCCTTGTTTGAGCGTTGATTGTTCCTTCTGCCAGGGAAATCATCGCGGAATCCTTTGTCTTGCGGGCCTGCGAGTTTTCCGGATCGAGAATCAGAGCATCATCTGCAAGTATCAGCGCCCACTCCAGACTGCCGTTATCAATAGCCTTTGCGGCTTTTGCTGCCAGCCCATCAACACCGCCGGCAAGTTCCGCTGCCATAAGGGCTTGCTCTTTAGGTGACTGCAAAAACAGGTCTCTGCATTTTCCGGTGAACGATTCCCTGTACCACCAGAAGGTCTCGTATATGTTCCTGTCGACCTGGGCATAGAATTCCTGCAAATAGGGATCTTTTGCCAGATGGGGCGGCAACTTGAGTATTTCTGCGATCTCTCCTGGCGAGAGGCCCTTGTTCATGTATTGCACAGTCTGATCGTGAATGAACTGGATGGCATCACGATAGTTGGTCAAGAGAGCAGAGACATTCTCCTTTCCAGCGACTACTGGATTGGGACCATGAATTAAAACCATGCACTCTGGATCCAGACTGCGATAGAGGTCTATGCTGCTTACGTAATCCAGAGGATTTCGGAAGCATGCCCCTCTCAGGGTAGTCTCTGCCGGCATAGATTGGTAGAGATTTGCTATTTGCACCAGAATTTTTTTGTCTTTGAGCCATATGGTCAGAACATCGCGGGTCTCGCCGGGGGCGGAAAGAAGGGTGATGTTTACTCCTGCAATAGTAGTATCCAGACTATCGCTCACGGTTCTGGTTGGCGGCAGCAATCCTGAAGGTCCGGGAATCTGCACTGCGAAGAGGCCCCCGCCTGCATACCAGCCGGAGTCATTGGCAAAGAGGGCTCCGGACATTTTAGCACCGCCTTCTACCCTGCCGGGATACAATTGGCTGTACCAATCGTAAAACAGGGTTGCATTCAGATTCTCATGGGCAATAATCTCGGGCGAGTCATTGCCAGCAAAAACTGAGGCCCCATGGATGTGGCAGTCGTGATGGTGGGTATAGATTATTGCTTTTACCGTTTTTTTTGCAAGGACATCATCCAGATGTTCATTAAATGCGTTTTTGACAGTCTGAGCAGCATTTATGCTCTCCCCAGGATCGATGACGATAAGCCCATCATATTCATCTTTTCTCAACTCCACACTACGCAAAACTAAATAAATATATCTGCTAATTATATTTGAGTATTGTGGGTAGATCCCAGATAAAGGAAAAAAGCGTGATTCACATAGATTACATTCCCAAGCGTATATGCTTCGTTTCCAGATAGGCCTCCAGGCCATAGCGGCCCAGCTCCCGGCCCAGGCCGCTCTCCTTCCATCCGCCAAATGGAGCTTGCAGGTCCACAACGTTGTTTATATTAACTCCAATGCCACCTGCCTCCAGCCTCTCTGCAGCAGAGAGAGCAGTCTTCAGATCATTGGTAAATACGTAGGCTGCCAGGCCATATTCCGTATCGTTAGCAAGAGCGATGGCATCGTCCAGAGTCTTGAATTTCATGATGGGCGCCACTGGCCCGAAGGTCTCCTCTCTCATCACCATCATTCGATGGTCGGCATTGTCCAGCACCGTGGGCCGGTAGAAGTATCCTCTCTCGTAGGCCTCGCCCACTGGCTCCTCTCCACCCGTTAGCAGCTCAGCCCCTTTTTCTATGGCGTCGGCCACATGCTCCTTTGTCCTCTCCCGCAGCATCCGGCTGAACATGGGCCCCAGATCAACATCCGTCTGCATTCCGTCCCCTATCTTCATCCTCTCGGCACGCCGCACCAGTTCTTCCGTAAACGGTTCGGCCACCTCCTGCGCCACATAGATTCGATTGACGCTGATGCATATCTGGCCCATGTTGGAAAAAGCCCGTTGCGCTGCGGCAGCGGCCGCTGCTTGAAGGTCGGAATCCGCACAGACTATGAAGGGGGACTGCCCTCCAAGCTCCAGTGAGAGGCGCTTGATATGTGCAGCGGCATGGGCCATAATCCAGCGGCCGGTCTCAGTCTCACCGGTAAAAGCGATCTTCCTGGAGATCGGATTTTCCACAAGCTCAGCGCCCACCGTGCTTCCCGGCCCGTGCACCACATTGGCAGCTCCCGCTGGCAGGCCCGCATCGATCACCGCCCGCACAAACTCTGTGGCTGCCAGAGGGGCGAGGCTGGGCGGCTTGGCAACAAAGGTGCAACCAGAGGCAAGAGCAGGTGCAACCTTCCAGGCCAAGAGGTCCACGGGAAAGTTCCAGGGTGTGATGAGAGCTGCGACGCCCACAGGCTGGCGCAGCACAATGCTCCGGCTGTGGGAGGAAGAGATCCACTCCCCGCAATTCCTCTTTCCTTCCTCAGCATAATAGTCCAGGACATCAGCCGAGGAGAGGACCTCCATTCTGGCGTTTCTCAGGGGCTTTCCCATCTCGAGAGTGAGCAACACGGCAATCCCGTCGACCCGCTTGCGCACCAAGTCGGCTGCAGAGTGCAGGATAATGGCTCGCTCCTGGCAGGAGGTCGCAGACCATATGAGAAAAGCCCTTTTGGCTGCCTCCAGGGCCAGGCAGGCATCCTGGCGTGATCCCACGGCAACCTCGGCAACCGGCTCCTGATTGGAAGGGTTGTAAATGATCTCGGTCTTGCGGGAGAGAGAGATAACCTGCTCTCCATCAATTAGCATATGAGATTGATGCATAACTACCTCTTTAGAGTCATCGTCCAGCCTCTTAAAACCTGTTATCTCAGATAGAAGAAATAGGTACTTATATCTCTAAACGAATCACGACAGCCAAGTATTTGCATATGTGACAAATAATTCATTATAAGGATATTTTGAAATAGAATGTGAGGGGATGTATGCCGCGTTCAGGGCTGATTTCCGACGACGTAGTGCAAATTGATGGGCTGATAAGATGAGCATCTGCTTGGACGCAAGGCGAAGCTACTTTCGAAGGGCTCTCTTGCTGTCGGCCATAATCGTGACTATGTATTTGACCCTGTTGATCCTAGTTGAAAATCATCCTGCATATCGTATCATGATTGATGATCTCCTCTTTCCGGCATTTAATGGGCTGGCAGCAATCGGCTTGCTCTACGCCGCCATCCGCTCTGAGACCTATGGACAACGGGCGCGCCTAGCCTGGACCTTTTTGTTTGTAGGCCAGCTCTCATTTATGTTGGGGGATGTAACCTGGGCCATTCTGGAGCTGGGCCTTCATCAAGAGCCCATAGCATCAGTAGCCGACGTTTTTTATCTATCGTATTATCCGCTATTTGCCCTGGGAATCCTTCTATTGCCGGCTGTGCCATTGACTCGCAAAGAGTCGATCAAACTTCTCTTGGATACCGGAATAGTAATGATCTCAGCAGTCCTGTTCTTCTGGGCTTTCCTGATTGAACCGACTATTGCCGCCAACGAAGAATACACGCTGGTTTTGCTGGTCTCCCTGGCCTACCCGGTGATGGATCTTATTCTTTTTTTTGCTTTGCTGCAATTGCTCTTTCGAACGAGCGGATCTGCGAAACAAGGGCCATTATTATTGCTTTCAGTCGGCATTGCCACAGGGATCATTACAGATGCAATATATCTATTGCAATCTATCCAGGGAGTATATGAAACAGGCACCTTTTTGGATCTAGGATGGCTGGCGAGCTACGCCTTTGCCGGTCTGGCCGGAGTGCTACAGGCGGATGCCTGCAATCTTTATCCTGAGGATTCATCCGATGAAATCGAATATCGAGGGAAGCATTTTTTCTGGCTTGCTTATTTTCCCTACCTTTGCTCAGCGGCTGCCTATATTATGCTCATTTGGAGCCGCTACTATCTGACAGATTCGTTCTCCGCTTTTTCATGGGGCATTGGCGGGATCATTGGACTGGTTATCCTTCGTCAGATCGTAGCCCTAAATGAGAATGTGGACCTTTATAATAAGGCAAAAGCGGAGATCGATGAGCGCAGGAAAGCTGAAACGCTTCTCCGGCAGAGCGAGGAACGCTACCGAGATGTCTTCGAGGCATCACCGGATGTGATATTTACAATCTCATCAAATGATGGCGCGATTAGATCTCTCAATCCGGCTTTTGAAAAATTCCTCGGATGGAATGCAGAGGAGTGGCTGAACAAACCCTTTATGGAAATAATTCATCCTGAAGACCTTGCTGCCTACCTGGAGATGTTCCACGATACCTTGCGAGGAAGAAAAACACGAGCCCAGGAATTGAGATGCCTATCTGCATCTGGTGAATATTTGACCGCGGAGATCATAGCAGTGCCCCTGATTGAAAACGGAAAAATTCTAGGAGCACTAGGATTTGCTCGAAACATCACCGAGCGCAAGCAAGCTCAATCAGAATTGGAGAGAGCCAAAGAAGTTGCCGAGGCGTCAACTAAAGCCAAGTCTGAATTCCTGGCCAACATGAGCCATGAGATACGCACACCCATGAATGCCGTTATCGGCATGACAGGGCTGCTTTTAGAGGCGGACCTGGCAGAAGAACAGCGTGATTATTTGGAGACCATTCGCAGCAGTGCAAATACATTGCTGGCACTCATCAATGACATCCTGGACCTATCCAAGATCGAAGGCAGTAAACTGGAGCTGGAATGCAGGCCCTTCGACCTGAAAAAATGCGTTGAGGAATCATTGGACCTGGCGGCCGCAAATGCCGCTGAGAAGGGTCTGGAGATCGTATGCATTTTCAAGAGGAATTTGCCGGATATGGTGATAGGAGATGTTATCAGGCTCCGTCAGATTCTGGTCAATCTCCTAGGCAATGCCTTGAAGTTCACCGAAGAGGGGGAAGTGGAGCTGTCAATTGGCTCTTCGGCCCTGGAGAGTGGAAATATCGAGCTTCAATTTGCAATTCGGGATACTGGCATAGGCATATCCAGGGACCGAATGGACAGGCTTTTCCAGCCCTTCAGTCAGGTTGATTCTTCCACTACCAGACATTACGGGGGAACAGGGCTGGGACTGGCCATAAGCAAACGGTTCGCCGAAATGATGGGTGGAAGGATCTGGGCAGAGTGCGAAATGGGAAAGGGAAGTACTTTTCATTTCACTATAGTGGCACAGCCATCTGCACCAATAGAAGCTATCCCAATGAGCCCCATGATAAGTGGGAAGCGGACTCTCATCGTTTATAAAAATGACCTTGCTCGAAGCATGCTGGCAGAGTCCGTGCGGTCTTGGGGGATGAATCCCGCCGTGGCCATTAGCGGAAAATCCGCCCTGGAAATGCTCGGCGCCGAGACATTTGATGTTGTGATTCTGGATGCCATGCTGGATGATGTCGATGTCCTTTCCATTTCCAAAGAGGCCAAAAGAGGCAAGAATTCGAAGGCTTTATTTGTGATATTCATTCCCATCGGCTGTGGCCTCTCTCGAGAGACACAGGTCGATGGTTGGCTGACCAAGCCTATCAAGCCCACGCAGCTTTACAGTCTGCTGGTGGGGCTTCTCTCGCCAAAAAGAGATGCAAAGTCGATCGTCGCCTGCACCAGGCCTGCGAATAGCGAGGTTGATAAGCACGATCTGCGCATTATCGTTGCAGAAGACAATCCCGTGAACCAGAAGGTGGCTCTCAGCATGCTAAAGCGTATTGGGTATAGGGCGGATGTAGCTGCTAATGGTGTTGAAGTTTTGAAGGCATTGGAGCGGCAGCATTATGATGTTGTGCTGATGGATATCCAGATGCCGGAGATGGATGGATTTGAGGCGACGCGCCGCATTCGCAGCTCTGGAATCAAGACCTGCATAATAGCCATTACTGCCCACGCACTCAATGGTGACAGAGAAGCCTGCCTGTCAATGGGGATGGACGGTTATATCAGCAAGCCGATCCGAATGGAGGAGCTACAAAAGGCACTGGAAAAAATCATATGAATTTTGTCGAGTCCATAGATTCCTGGCGAGATTTCTACATGCTGACGGGATCAGCCTCAGCCACCCTCGTCGGCCTGATCTTTGTCGCAGTTACATTGCATATTGATGTCATAGCTGAGGCTAAAAAAGCAAGCGACATACGAATGCTGGCGGAAGAGATATTTATAAATTTCTTAATGATTTTATCATTTGCCTTCATATTCGTGGTCCCTTCCGACTCGCCATCTGGATTAGGCTATCCACTTCTCATTCTGGGGACGATGCAATTGGTGCATACATCCTTTTTATGGCTGAAGTTTCTGAGGAGAAAAGATGAACATAGGGCCGTTGCATCAAGCACGATCTTGAGAGGACTACTGATTCCAAATACGGTCTGCTACCTGGCATTGATAGCGATAAGCGTAGACATCCTTCATGGAGAGACTCGCTATCTGGGCTGGATGGTGATGGTAATAGTATGGCTCACCATTGCAGCGGTTGAGAATACCTGGCATTTGATGATAAGAGTCGCAGAAATTAAGCAAAATCGCCAGGTTTGAGGGACCATTTCCTGGAATTGAATTGAAGAATCTCAATCCAGTTTTAATTTCAAATTTTATCTAAAAAAGCGGCCTTTTTGAGATTAAATTATCCGATAAATTAATAAGCGAATATGCACATTAAAAGAATCATGATCCAAAAAATTTTAGTCCCAACAGATTTTTCAAAGCACTCTCAGAATATGCTGGAATGCATCAGCGAGCTTCCCAGCGAAAGAGATGTGGTTTTGCTGCACGTAATTCGCAGATCAACCGTCTCTAGGGCCTGGGACCCGACCATTGAAGTCGAAAAAGCCGAAAAAATGATAGAGGAGCAGAAATTGTACCTTCAATCCCTCAGATTCAGTGTAAAGACCAGGGTGGAGTCAATACTGGATGGCGACATCGCAAGGACCATAGAGAAAGTGGCTGAACAAGAGAAAGCCTCTTTGATTATGATGGGGGCTAGAGGAAAAGGGCGGGTAATGGGCCTCTTCTTGGGAAATGTCTCCAAAAACGTACTGCTCTATGGTCACACCAATCTCCTGATAATGAGATATAAAACTCTGGAAGGAGAAAAACTTGGAAAGTTTTGCCAAAGCCTCTTTACCAGGGTAGTCTGTCCTACAGACTTTTCGGATGAAGCAAAAAAAGCGATATACTTTATTAAAGATTTGAGCGGAGTCAACGAGATCGGGCTTCAATATATAGTTGCCAGCGGCGAGAGTGAAGAGCAGATCGACATTGAGGTAAAGGAGGCTGCCGGCAAGCTCAATGCCATAGCCAGAGATATTGAGAGACCTGATCTGAAGGTTAAGGTTCATGTGCAGGTGGGTGATGCTCCTCAAGAGATCGCAAAATTGGCGGACAGGGAGGACGCATCATTGATTGCCATGAGCTCTCATGGCGCGGGCTGGCTGCAGCAGATGATTGTGGGAAGCACGACCTACGAGACTGCCAGAATCGCCAACCGCCCCGTGCTGATCGTCAGATCGGAAAAATAGGGCGGCAGTTTTTCCTTTTTTTAAGATGGATAATGGTAGACGATGATTTTGTTGCAGCCATTGCTGTCGGCAGACTGTTCTTCCGAACCGCTCTCAGGAGCCGATCCCATTTTCAATGCCTTCGTTCTGGTGAGGTGGTTTTATGAGATCGGGCACATTCAAAGCGGAAGCGGGGGTGGCCATCGATATGCAGGTCTTTCTCAGCTCACGGATGAGGGAGCCGATTCTCTCAAAGGAGAAGAGGATCTCAGAGAACGTGCCGCCTGTAGCGCTCTTTGCCGCCAGCCTGATTAGGTAGATCTTGTAATTCCAGTTGAGTGTCCGTCGCAATAGCTCATCGTTGGAGCGCATCTTTCTATCGACATCCTCCGGCATTTCCGGAAAGGAATTTATGAGATAGTCAATATTGTCCCGGCAGGGTGATGCCATATCTTCAATTCCCCTCAGTGATTCCGGAGACACTTCATAGTTCTTTTCATGCATTGACTCAAACCTCTGGGCCATGAAGACCATCTGCTGGGCCATCAATCCTCCTAAATCCGATAACCGTGCCAGCATGGCGACATGAGCTGCCTCCTGCACAGAAATATCCCTCTTGGTCAGGGAGACGAGGGCAGAAGTTATCTGTGAGTGCAGATAATCGACATAGTCCCTGGAATGCTCAATCCTGGGGCACATTTCTTCCTTTCCGGCTGCAACATGCACGGTGCTCTCAAATATGTCCTTGCAAACTCTAAGCAGGTGAACGATTTCTTTCTCCACCAGCGAGATGGACAGAGAGATATCTTCGGGAAGCTTTGAGGTGATATGATCGGTTACGAATACGATCTCGTCGTTCCTTTGCGGAAGCAGTCGCATGATCAATCTTGAAAAGGGCCGCAGAGCCAGCAGGAATATGATAGCTGACACAAAGTTAAAGATGAGATGGGCATTTGCCACCTGCATGGCCTCCGTGCCCCCGATGCTTTCAACCAACATGGTAAAATGGCCTATCAAAGGCAGGAAGATTAATACACCCAGGAAATTGAAGAGAAACTGTGATAATGCCGATCGCTTTGCCGCTGTGTTCATGGAGAGCGAAACGATGAGACCGGTGGTCGTTGTGCCGATGTTTGCGCCCAGTATAACCGGTATCGCCTGGGCCGGCGTAATCAGGCCGCTATTGGCCATGACGACAATCAAGCCTGCAGTAACTGAGCTGGACTGGAATATGTTGGTTATGACAAAGCCGATTGCAATTGCCGCGAATATGCTATCTGTTGCTGATAGAAGGGATAGCACCTCAGCATTTCCCTGCAAAGGGGATACTATCGATGATATCAGATTCAAGCTGTAGAAGACCAGCCCAAAGAAGAAGATTGGCCTGCCATAGGCTCTATAAGGCCAGCGTATCAGGCTGGCGGCAAATCCCAGGATCACAAATAGGGGGGCAAATGCCGTCAATTTGAAGGCAACAAGCTGGGCGGTGAGGGTTGTTCCTAGGTTTGCTCCAATGATCAGACCCAGGGAATTCATGAAGGAGATCGCCCCGGCGTTGACCAGGCTTAGGGATATGATGGTGGTGGCGGTGCTGGACTGGACTATTGCCGTCACCGCCGCACCGGCAAGAGAGCCGCGCAAGGGCGTCTTCGTCGCCTTCTGCAACGCAGTCCGGAAGCGCTCGCCGGCCACATGCCGGACTTCCTCTGAGAAGTTTTCGATGCCGTAGAGGAACAGGATGACGGCTGGAATCAAGGCAAATAGCAGATCCCATATCATGCAAATTCCTCAGGCAAATGGCTGAAAATCATAATATCCGGACTCTTATGCAGTATCATTTCGCCCACATTATCTTAAACGCAGATGAACTCAACTCAATATGTCTTGTATCATTCTCCCTTCTCGCTCCCATCAGATCTGTATTCTACAAAGCTTGGTGATATGGTTTTTGGTTAAGAGAGATCTGGCCTCGCCCGAGAAGAGGACATTCATTTCCGAGGCTGAAAAAGTATTTAGGCATGAATGGCAAGCATCTTTGCCAATGCAGCCGCAAAGAGAAGGGGGAAGTGCCTTCTGAACGACGATTTATGGGTCATCTCTTTCCTGGGCAGAGACCGGCCCGGACTGATCCGTGATATCCTGGATGAACCTGCCCGGCAGAATGTGAACATCGTGGACATGGATCAGCGGGTGATGCAGGGCATCTTTGTCATGACAGTGGTAGCTGATTTTTCCAGGGCGCACATCAGTGCCAGCGAGCTGCAGGCGTGGATGCAGAGGAAGGCCGAAGATCTCAGCATTCAATTCAGCGTCCTTCCCCTGGGACAGTACCGGGGCAGGCGGAAAACGAAAAAGAGCTTGCATGTGGTCACCATCCTGGCCAAGGACCGGCCTGGGATCATTCGCGATGCAGCAGACGTGGCGGCAAGAAATGAGGTGAACATCGAAAGGGCAACAGTAACCGCTCGAGGCGATCTCATCTCCATCGAATTCATCATGGACTTTTCCGAGTGCGATAAGGATGACTGCAAAACGAAGCTGAAGAAGGATTGTGAGCTTTTGGGGCTGGATGTGGTGATTCAGGATCTGAGCAGATCACGGAAAGAGAAGCGGCTCATAGTCTTTGACATGGATATGACAATTGTCGACTTTGAGATCATCAACAGGCTGGCGGGATGTGCGGGTGTGGACGAGCAGGTGAAAGCGATTACTGAGAAAGCCATGAATGGAGAGATGGACTTCAAGGAATCGCTGCGCCAGAGAGTGCGTCTCCTCAAGGGGATGCCGGAGAGAGATCTGCAAGAGATAGCTTCAGACCTGAGGCTCACACCCGGGTCAGAAGAGCTGATCCATCACCTCAAGCACGTGGGCTACAAGATTGCGCTCATCAGCGGTGGATTTACCTATTTTACCGATGTGCTCAAGGAGCAGCTGGGCTTTGACTACACCTTTGCCAATGAGCTGGAGATTGAGAATGGCTATCTCACCGGCGAGATCAAGGGGGAGATCATCGATGCAGAGGCTAAAGGAGGCATCATCTACTGGCTGGCAGAGAAAGAGAACATCAGCCCGGACAGCATCGTGGCTGTGGGAGACGGAGCCAACGACTGTCTTATGATCAAGAATGCCGGCCTCGGTGTAGCCTTCAATGCTAAAGAGGTTCTGAAAAAGGTCTCAGACGGGTCACTCTCCCGAGAGAACCTGCTGGGGCTGCTTAATGTGCTGGGATTGGCCGAAAAGGAAAGAGATCTGCCTTAATCTTTATCCAGGTTCAGTCTTCTTGCGCCCGAGCCTACATCTGGCTACATCTGTGATCACTCCCTAAAATGAATCGGCGGGCATCTACTGCCTTTTAACCGATGGCATGTGATCCTATGCCAATTAGTTTACGATTTTGTGCTCGCTGCTTGAGTCTCTAAGCTGGCAGCAAACCAGACAGCTTTTTTGGTAGATTCCAAGCGATTCTGGCACCTCTCTGCATTCTGTATTTTCCGGGCGCATAATATCTCAATCGACCAGAGCTGCAAGGCTAATTGAAATTGAAGTTCAGTGATCAGCGAGCCTAAGCTCCAGTCAAAGATAGAAAAGAAATTTAGGTGAGCATGGCAGCGATCCATATTTCCCGAGGGCTCGCGCACCTGAGTACAGTATGGAACGCGGACGGGCT
>MVRL01000084.1 GCA_002067705.1 Methanosaeta sp. PtaU1.Bin112 | reverse complement strand
GCCAGGATTTGAGGACATCGATGCCGTGAAGACCGGAAGGGTCTATATCACAGATATAAAGATGGCCAGCGGGCTATCGGAACTGGTGAACATGCTCTATTATGCCAAGTGGCTGCATCCAGACCTTTTCAAGGATATCGATCCAAGAGCGGTTCACAAGGAGCTGCTCCAAAAATACTTCGACATGAACATCGACGGCATATTCCAGGTCTATCCGGACGGTCCGGTGCAAGCAAAGGCAGAAGAGGCAGCCTTCAGCACAACCACCGACGGCAACGGCACCTTTGCCTTTGCCGGCCTGCCGGAGGGAAGATACACTGTCACCGCCTGCAAATCGGTTATGGGAGTCTATCCCTATCTTGGAAATGCAACGGTCCAGCTCAAAGGTGATGCCGAAGAGCTGGAGATCAGGCTGAAGAGCTCAAATGAGGAAGAGTTGGCGAAGTTCAAAGAAGCCGTCCCGGATCTTTCCAATGGAAAAGGCACAATGAAGATCAAAGGAACCGTATACGGACCCAATCGCCCCGGAACCGAGCCGGCCAGCATACCTTACGAGGATGCTGAGGTGAAGCTCACTGAGTATTCACCTCTGTAGATGAAAAAATCATTATTTTTTTGCTAGCTTCTCCTCGATCTCTCCTTCGATCTTCAGATATGCCGCTCTGAGCTTGTCCATCTCATCGTCCGTAGCATTCCAGTATCCTCTGCTCTCTGCCTCGATGAGCCGCCCCACCAGCTGTTCGGCTGCAAATCTGTTGTTCTCTACAATCTTCTCCATCATCCGGTCATCAAAGACATAGCGGTCGGCAATAGATGACCAAACCCAGTTGTCCACGACGTGAGATGTTGCCGCCAGCCCCAAAGCATTTTCGATCCGGTCTGCGATCTGCTGCGCCCCATGATAATCGTGCTCAAGCATGCCGTCTATCCATTTGGGGTTGAGAAGCCTGGTCCTAATGCCCCGAGTTACAGAGCTCATCAGATCTTCCGTCCGGATTGCCTCTCCGGTGGTATCGGAGACGAGCATCTGCGGCCTCTCTCCTCCTGTCCTCCGGACGGCATTGGACAGACCTCCGAAGTATTCGAAATAGTGATCCAGATCGAGTATCTCCCGGTCGTGAGTATCTCTCACCTGGGAGACCAGCCTGACCCTGGACAGGTTCTCCCGGTACAAGGAATCGAGCTTGCAGGCATGCAAATCCCTGGCATAGAGGTGATTTACCGACTTGATGAAGACCTCAGCCAGCTCATCTTCCGTCTTCCATATCGAATCCTCAATCAGTGGCAGGAGCGCCGTTCCATACTCCCCCGCCCGGGGTCCGAATATCCGCCCGTTGGCCATCCGCCTCCGAGTGCTGGGGTCAAACCCGTTATCTTCTAGATGCGCCAGGTTTTGCAGAGAATGCTTTCTAACGTAGTTGAGATCTACCGGCTCATCAAGACCGGCTACGAGGTTAAATGCCTGATCCAAAAGCTCCATGAGATTGGGAAACATGTCACGGAAAAAACCACAGATGTTCACAAGGCAGTCGATTCTCGGCCTGCCAAGCTCTTCTAATGAGACGGCAGTCAGCCGGGGTGACCAGCTTCCTCTGTTCCTATCGACCTTTACTCCAAGATAGCTGAGTATCTGGCCGACAGTCTCCCCGCCGGTCTTGGTAGTCTCAAAACCCCAGAGCACGATGCCTGTGCTCTCCGGATAACTTCCATTTATCTCCAGGTATTTGGATAAGGTATTTCGGGCAATCACCCCACCTCGCTCAAGTGCAGTCTCAGTCGGAATCCTGGTGGGATCAAACTGGGTAAGATTCCTTCCGGTGGGAAGAACCTCAGGAGAGCGGATGATGTCGCCTCCGTCGCCCTGCTCTATGAACTCTCCTCTAAGGCCGCGAATGAAGCTCTCGATCTCAACATCGTTGCCGGAATAGCTTTCCATCAAAGCTAATCCATAGCTCAGAGACTCCTTCAGCTCGGCTTTTTTCCCAGATGGCAGAAGGCTCCCCTCCACTGCTTCCTCTAAAGATCTTTCCAGACAGCAATCCACCAGATCTGCGCATCTTCTGTCCACCTCAGCCAGCTGAGGGACATATGAGGGCCTGTCGAGCAAGGCAGAGCTGTAATCCAAACCCATCCCCTCGGCAAAGATGCGATTTATTGACTTAATTTCACCTCGATCGTACCTTAAAACAAACTGCATAAACCGCTTCAAGTCCTCTCTCTCATACCCTTGCCCTAAAACATGCAACCCCTTTGGAATAATTCGCCTCTTCATCTCGAAAAGCTCATCGTGGAGGCGATCGATATCCGTCTCCTGGAAATGAAGCGCCCGTGCAGCACCGAGTATCCGCTGCTCGATTCGAGCGCAGGAATCGGGATTCTGGACCTTTGCCTCCCGGTACTCGTCTATCAGGTTTTCCAGCAGAACATAATCCTCATAAAGATCAGAGGTGGAAAATGGCGGATTATTGTGGCTGATGATTGTAGCATAGAGCCTCCTTTTAGCGATTGCTGCCTCAGAGGTGTTTACCACATGATAGAAGTACAGGTGGGGCATATTTGCTATCAGCAGGTCCGGGAAGCATGAGGCACTCATTCCCACCTCCTTTCCTTTTGTGAACTCGACAAGACCATGAGTGCCAACGTGAACAACTGCATCTGCCTTCCAAACGGTCTGCAGCCAACGGTAGAAGGCGATATACTGATGATGAGGTGGAGCGGTCTTATCATGCGAAGCTATAGACAGATCCTGACCCTTCAAGGGCGGCCTGGCCGGCTGAACTCCCAGAAATACATTTCCCAGCTCAATGCCGGGAATGAGGATCTTGCCTTTTGAGGTCATCACCGTGCCTGGTACGGGACCCCAGGCAAGAGTCACATCATCCTGCATCTGCTTGGGCAGGGATTGAAAGTAATCCCTATACGCCTCCACGCTCATGGAAAAGCTGCTACTGAGGGTATTCTCAGCGCTCGACCACTGGCCGGAGTTGACGATCGAAAGTCTATCGAAGAGATCAGGCAGCTTTCCTTCCGGCAGATCGATTGCAAATCCTTCTCTTTTCATCCTTGTTAAAAGGCATTCTATGCTCTTGAATACATCCAGATAGGAGGCCCCGCCCAGGTGGCCTTCTCCTGGCGGATAGCTGTAGATGATCAGAGCGATACGCTTCTCCCGATCAGGCTTGCTCTTTAGCTTGACCCTATTCTGTATTCGGGTGCATATTCGGCTCAACCTGTCCGGGATAGCGACTACCTCCCTGACCTGGGTATCGCCTTCTGCCCTGCCGGAAACCCCACAGATGGGAATGGGCTCAATGCTGCCATCCAGCTCCGGCCAGATGACCGACATTATGGTCTCCATTGGATTTAAGCCGGTCGGAGACTGTATCCAGTCATCAATATTTCTTTTGTGCATCGATGCCGGCGTAAAGAGAGGAGCATTGATCTCCCTCAAGAGATCTCTCGTGAGCTGATGGTCTCCGCCCAGCGGTCCGCCGTTTAAGCGGAACATGGTCAGATTTATCAGGGCATTCGTTATCGGCCTGCCATTTCTGAAGAAATATTTCCTCATTGCATGCAAATTGCTGATGCCGTCAGAATAAATGGGAATTATATTTGCCATTCCCAGAGAGGAGACGAGGGCCTCTACCGTTGAACTGCACTGATCGAAATACCTGCCGCCGTAATAGAGAATGCCGATTGTCGGCATATTATCATCAAAACCGGATCTTTCCAGGTACTCTTCAAGATCTTCAAAGTAACCATGCTGGGGATGATAGATGCCGAATTCCGGCCTCTCTACAGGATCTTTTGCCGGCGGCAGAGATCCCCCCAGGTATTCTCCCAGAAGGAGGATCAGAAGATTCCTGTAATTCTCCTCGCCCCCAAATTTCCAGTATCGGGTAAATTTTATGTAGTTTCCGGCATCCTTCACCGGCCCTGCTGGCAGGATTCGGCTGCCGACCTGCACCATCCTCAGGGCCATCTCCATCATCCTGCGACCCTTATCCATCTTTTTTCGCAGAGCCTCAGGGTCCTCATCCTCTGATGGAACCGATAGTTTCATGGCAGCCAATTTTTCTGCCAGTCCTCTCCCCCGGAAACTGCCCAGCCTTGTGAGAGGCATTATCTCCTGAAAGGCTCTGCCCATTGGGACCACCAGGCTGATAACGGTGTTGGGCTCATCCTTAAGACTTCGGGAAATAAGATCAACGGCCATTCCTCCCGCACCCATCAGATCGATAAGGACGGCATCAGCAGACCTGATGTCGGCAGTGAATTCGTCCACTGCGACCTCCTCATTCTCGATCTGGCTGGGATGGTAGACTATGAGTGAAAAGTTCAGCTCAAACTCATCTTTGAGATCCTCCGAGGCTTTAACGAGACTGGGGACGAGAATTGGAGAGATTACGACAACCTTCATGCGGAATCCTCAATTTTCCTCTTTCAAATATAGTAAACGTACCTATAGAATTGCTTCCGGTTCGGAAAGGAGATAGCTTCATGAGGGCACTTTATCTCGCAGCCGCTGCAAAGCATCACGCATTCGTACGGTCTGGAGACGATGACCCCTTTATCGGCATCCTCTGCAAAGACCCCCTTCGGACAGAACTCCAGACAGACCCTGCAGCCCTGGCATTTCAGATGGTCGATAGTAGGATACCATTCTATCTGATCCCTGGGATGAGTAAAGCGTCGCCTCTGTTTTACCTCCCCCATTATCTTTTTCCGTTTCTCCTCGTCATTTCCTGCCAGCAGCATCCTGAACATGACCTGAAATTTCATCTGCAGCGGCATTGTGGCCATCATCGCTTGGCCCATCTTCCTCATGGCTTTTTTGTTATTCTCTTTCGGCATAAAGAATTCCTCAGTTATGGATAAGCCCAGCTTCCAACCATCTCCACATCATAAAATCGCTTTAGCATCTCTTTGTGAATCGCCTCCGGATCTATATCCTCAAACAGCTGGGGGTGCATCCATTTGGCAAAATGAAGAAAACCAATAACCTGCCTGGGACCGGTTACGATGCCGGAGTCGATGATGAAAACACGATTCTCTTTAACGGCATCTATCTCGTCAAATCCCGGCTGGGAGATGACATAGTCTCTGCGCTCCTTGAGCTCATCCAGAGACGAGAAAATCGCTGCATCGGATTCAGACTGGCGGATATGATGATATACCATTATCTCCGGGTTCTGCTCGATGATCCACTCAGGGTCCACCTCGGGGACATTGCCCGGCAATCCAGCTGCTATGTTCCGGCCTCCAGCCTCCTCGATGCTCTTTCCCATATCGCTTCCCTGGCCACAGGTCCAGCTTACCTGGCCCATGATCATATAGTAGACACTTGGCTGGCTCCCGATAGAGAGATTCTTCAGCCGAGCTGTGGCCAACTCATAATATCCCTCGATGAAATGGTGAAGATCCTTTGCCCTTTCCTCCTTTCCAAGAATCAATCCAAGATCATCGATCATCGGCAGCGTCCTGTCCACATGCAGTGCCCAGTATTGCAGCACGGGAATGCCTGCCTGCTCGATATGGTCTCTTACATCCTCTTTTAGCGGAGGGACACCTTCTATCACCAGATCCGGCTTTAGGGAAATGATCGGCTCGGCTTCCAGGCTCAGAGCCGATCTTCCTAAGATCTCCTTATCCTGCAGCATTGGAGGCATCGTGCAGGCACTGGTCAC
>MVRL01000083.1 GCA_002067705.1 Methanosaeta sp. PtaU1.Bin112 | reverse complement strand
CCGCCAATAAAAGATGGTTGGTGGTCAGGATTTCCAAAGGTACTAGATCGGTCAGAAACGGCTAAAAGAGGGACGATCAAACTGCAAACAACTGATGCAGATGAAGGTCACATTAATATTTATATTGAATTCGATGAAGAAGATTACAAATTTTGCGTTGCTTCCAATCTGAATAAGAAACAAATACAAATTCGAGGGACACTAGAGAAGGACGGCAGAAGGTGGGTACTTCACAACCCATATGATCTCGCTCACATTGGCGGAAGATCTAGATCTATCGTCTTTCATCCAAAACAGGAATCTTTGAAGACATATGAAGAGAAAAAGTTATAGAAGTTCCTTTTATAGTTTGTATTATTAGATGTTACTTATTCTATATATAGTATTAATCAAATTCGACTTTCTTTGCACGCGCCGGACTTAATTTGCAGACGCGACTTTTTATGCAAAGCCCTAAAATGCAAAAAACTTAAATAGATTGATGGTTAACTTACGCTCCATAAATTGGCGCCTTTCTTTTTTTTGGTCGCTATTGGGGAGGAATGAGATATGTATGCATTAAGAGCTGACGAACTAGGTATAGATAAGGATGGATTTATCGGACTGGGATGGCTGCGAGAACTGCCGGACATCAGGGACTACACCATTAATACACCTGCAATTAAGGACTTGCTGAGCAAGGCAGTCTTGCCAAAAGCAACACCCACTTCTGTGGACTTGAGGCAATGGTGTCCTCCAATTGAAGATCAGCTTAATCTGGGGTCCTGCACAGCAAATGCTGGCGTGGGCATATTTGAGTACTTTGAGAAGAAGGCCACCAACTCGTATATCGATGCATCCCGCCTATTCCTTTACAAGACCACCAGGAATCTCATGGGGGTTACAGGCGACACCGGCGCTTACCTCAGGACTACGGCGGCAGCTATGCTCCTATTCGGAGTTCCGCCTGAGAAATACTATCAATACATAATCAGCAAATTCGATGAAGAGCCGAGTGCATTTCTATATGCATTTGCGGAAAACTACAAGGCCCTGTTGTATTACCGATACGATCCACCAGGAACAGCCAAAGCCAAGCTGCTGGCATCCATCAAGGGGAACCTCTCTGTAGGACTGCCGTCGATGTTCGGCTTCACTGTTTACAGCTCAATCACTCAGGGGTCTACATCAGGCGAGATACCATATCCTGCCAGTGGCGAAAAAGTCCTGGGCGGTCATGCCATAGATGCTGTGGGATATGACGATGCAAAGGTAATCACCAACTCCAATAACAAGAAATCCACTAAAGGCGCTTTATTGATCAGGAACAGCTGGGGCACGGGCTGGGGCGTTAAGGGCTATGGCTGGCTGCCATACGATTATGTCCTGAACGGCCTGGCCACAGATTGGTGGTCGCTGCTGAAAGCCGATTGGGTTAACACCGGCGCCCTGTTCAGCATTTAGAGAAGAGTTCTAGACTTTTTTTGGGATCAGGGGGGGGGGCAGCCAGGCCCCCATCTCATCTCTTGTTAGCTTCTGCGGATCATGGTGCCCACGCCTTCTGTGGTGAGCAGCTCCAATAGTATGGCGTGATGCTTTCTGCCGTCTATGATGTGGGCTCTTTCCACACCGCTTCTCACTACGGAAACGCAAGCTTCCACCTTGGGGATCATGCCTCCCTTGATGACACCTTCCGCCACTAAGCGGTCGAAGTCTGAGGCAGGAAACTCTGAGATGACGCTTTCCGGGTCATTCGGATTCATGCGCACGCCTTCCACATCTGTGATGGAGAAGAGCTTCTTGGCACGCAAGGCTACAGCCACAGCTCCGGCCACAGTATCGGCGTTGACATTGAGGTTATTGCCCTGCTCATCAGCCGCAATTGGCGAGATGACGGGAATATATCCCTTGCCGGCCATGATCATAAGGATCTCCGGGTCTACCTTCTCCACATTGCCCACGAATCCCAGGTCCACAGGCTCCATTCCCTCAACCTTGAGAAGCGGCTTCTTCTTGGCTTTGATGAACATGCCATCCTGGCCGGATAGGCCAATGCCCTTGCCACCATGCTTGCCGATGAGGTTGACCAGCTCCGCGTTGATATTGCCCAACAATACCATGCGGGCGATGCCCAGTGTCTCTTTGTCTGTGACACGCAGGCCTCCCACGAACTCGGCCTTCTTGCCGAATTTCTCCATTGCCTGGGAGATCTCCGGACCGCCACCATGCACAATGATAGGATGAATGCCGATATAGCGCAAGAGCACCACATCCTGGATGAAATCCTCCAGGACGGTGCGATCAGACATTATGGAGCCTCCGATCTTGAAGACCATAATGCTGTCATAGAACTCACGAATGTAAGGCAGAGCCTCAATGAGCACCTGTTCTCTCTTAACGGTCACTTGTCATGCACCTCTATTCGATAGACATCAGCACGTCGCCTGGATTGACTGTGGTCCCTTCGTTGATATAGATCTCTTTTACAGTTCCATTCTTGTTGGCCAGAATGTTCTGCTCCATCTTCATAGCCTCTATGACGACCACTGCATCGCCTTCGGCCACTCGGTCGCCTTTCTTGACCTTATAGCGGATGATAACGCCCTGCATGGGTACAGTCAGTCCATCCTTGGGAGCTTTTGGCACGGCCTGTTCGATGGTCATGCCCGCTGGCGCAACCTTGACCAGATAGGATTCGCCATCAATCTCAACATTGAGGGCCATGGGTTCTGCCTTCAGAGGTGCAGCTGCCGCGGCAGCAGGTGGTTTCTTGACCAGCTGCTCTTCCACGACTGCACCTTGCAGGAACTTAATAGCCACCTGCGGATAGAGGGCATAAGTAAGATAATCCTCCTCTTGCTTGGCCAGTTTCAGCGCATCTACTGCTTTCCTGGCGTTTTCATATTCGGGCTGCAACAGATCAGCCGGGCGCACAGTGATGGGCTCTTCATCGCAAAGCACCTTCAGTCTGACCTTGGGATCGATCATAGCGGGGGACTTTCCATAAAGACCTTTGATATAGTCCTTGACCTCTTTTGGGACCATCTTGTATCGGTCGCCAGTGATCACATTGAGAACCGCCTGCGTGCCTACTATCTGACTGGTGGGAGTAACCAGGGGTGGATAGCCCAGGTCCTTTCGAACCTTAGGGATCTCTGCCAGCACATCTTCCCACTTGTCCATTGCCTTCTGCTCGGTCAGCTGGGAGACGAGGTTGGAGAGCATGCCGCCCGGCACCTGATAGATCAGGACATTGGTATCCACACGTGCTGTTATCGGGCTAAAGACGGGGGCATAAACCTCCACAACCTTCTCGAAATACCTCTTGATCTCGGTAAGGAGCTCCAAATCCAAGCCCGTGTCGTAGGGTGTTCCCTGAAGTGATGCCACCAGGCTCTCAGTAGCGGGCTGCGAGCTGCCGCCGGAGAGCGGCGATATGGCCGTATCCAGGATATCTACTCCAGCCTGACAGGCATGGAAGTAGCTCATCTGAGCCATGCCGCTGGTGCAATGCGTATGGAGATTAACCGGCAGATTGACCTCTTTTTTAAGTGCTGCAATGAGGTCATGGGCATTCTTGGGAGTTATCAATCCTGCCATATCCTTGATGCAGATTGAGTCGCATCCCAGCTCTGCCAGCTGGACGGCAAATTGCGCGAATGCCTCGTTGCTATGAACGGGGCTTATGGTATAGCTGATGCCTCCCTGGACATGCTTGTCCATTTTTTTTGCCGCTTTGATAGATCGCTCCATGTTGCGAATATCATTTACAGCATCGAATATCCTGAAGATATCGACACCATTAATGGCTGCTTTCTCCACGAATTTGTCCACTACATCGTCAGCATAATGCCTGTATCCGACCAGGTTCTGCCCGCGAAGCAGCATTTGCATCGGTGTATTCGGCATGGCCTTCTTTAGTGCCCTCAGCCTTTCCCAGGGATCTTCGTTCAGGTACCTGATGCAGGTATCGAACGTTGCTCCGCCCCATGTTTCCAATGAGAAGAATCCAACCTGATCCATCATCTCTGCTATGGGTAGCATGTCCCTGGTCCTCATCCTGGTGGCCAGAAGAGACTGGTGAGCATCCCTAAAAACCGTGTCTGTAAGCTTAACCCTGCCCATGAAGATCCTCTCCTATAAGGTCGCTCCTATTTATAATCCCATCGCCATTGAACCCAATCGCTTTGCCTTTTAATTTTTAATTCTGGACCAGAACCACAGATAAGTTATATAAGGCTAGTGGCAGGAAGATGAGTAACAGAAGCTCACTTGTTCTTGCTACAGGACCATCAGAATGCAGATTATGCAAAATTTAAATCCTTATTTCGCAGAGAATTCGGTTTCATTGGCCAAAAAAACAGGCGCATGATTTCGTTCTGTACGTATGTGTCCATCTAAAGCATCTATTAATACTATGATACATTATTTGCTGAACTGGAGAATCTATGAGACTTAGAGTTGTCAGCGCTAGAAATGAGATTGCCAATCTCAACCCCAATGAAAAGACTGTTCACCTTGCTTTTCGCGCCAGCAATGTAGACTTCCTCAATCTGATGCAAAGGTGCCCCCGTTTGAGGATGATTCAGGTACCACCCTCTTATCGAAAGACCATGTCCAATGCCATCCAGGTATTTCTGGATATGCAGGGCATTGAGCTTCTGGAAGGAGATGTTTGGGGCCACAGAAAGGATCTCGATGAGTACTTCACCATTGAGGATGCCACCTTAGAAGAGATTCGCTCTCTGGCAGCCAGCGGTGCCAGCATGGATGAAGTCGCCAACCAGATTCAAAAGAAGTCCAGGATCAGCCCTGAGCTGATCAAGTACATCGCTAAGAGCCGGGTTGTTGCTTGAGATCTGCAAATCGAGCCTGATTGCCGATCCTGTTTTTTCTAATTATGATCAATAGAATTATGATCGCCACCGATGGCTCGGATGCAAGCCGTAAGGCGGCGAAGATTGCGGTAGACATCGCTCGCCGCGCAAATGGGAGCATCACTGCGGTTTATGTCATGGATACAGAGCGCCTCTCTCATCTGCCAGGCTTTTCCGCGTTGCCGGAGCTAAAAGAGAAGGCTTTCCGTCTCATTCAAGACGAAGGGCAACAAGCATTGCAGTTCGTTGAAGATCAGGCAACCGCGGAAACAGTTCCCTTTAGGAAGATTCTGGCCCAGGGCAGCCCAGGCAAGGAGCTTATCAAGATCTCCCGCGAGCAGGAAATTGATCTTCTCGTCATGGGCAGCATGGGCCGGACTGGTGTGGAAAAGATCCTATTGGGAAGCGTCGCTGGGAAGGTGGTCCTGCAGTCCTCAATCCCTACGCTCCTGGTTAAATGATTTCTCGCGTTAAGTTAATATCAGCTTGAAATGATCGAAGGGGGAGCTAAATGATCGCCAGAAGAGCTGAAGAGATCGCTCCTTTCATCGTCATGGATGTTCTGGAGAGGGCGCGAGAGATGGAGCGCCAGGGGATCAACGTCATCCATCTGGAGGTGGGCGAGCCGGACTTCGATATACCTCCCGCGGTGAAAGAAGCCACCTGCCGGGCATTGGAGGAGGGGCTCACCCACTACACTCACAGCCTTGGAGACCTTCAGCTTCGGGAGGCCATCTGCGGCCACTACCAGAAGACCTATGCGGTCTCTGTGAAGCCGGAGCAAATAGTAGTAACATCCGGCACCTCCCCGGCCATGATGCTGGTATTTGCGGCGCTGCTGGAAAGAGGCCAGGAGGTTATCCTCTCCGATCCAGGCTATGCCTGCTATCCAAATTTTATAAAATTTCTAGGGGGGATTCCTGCCAGAGTTCCGGTCTATGAAAAGGACGGCTTTCAACTACGACCGGAGGAGATCAGCAAGAGAATCAGCAGAAAGACAAAGGCAATTCTCATCAACTCGCCTTCCAATCCCACCGGCTGCCTGCTCTCCGAGAGCACCATGCGCTCCATTGCCCGGCTATCGCCTTACATCATCTCCGATGAGATCTATCACGGCCTGGTCTATGAGGGAATGGAGCATTCTATCCTGGAGTTTTCCGAAAGCGCTTTTGTCCTGAACGGCTTTTCCAAGCTTTATGCCATGACCGGCCTGCGTCTGGGCTACCTCATCGCCCCGGAGAGGTTCGTCCGGCCCATTCAGAAGATGCAGCAGAACTTCTTCATCTGCGCCAGCTCTCTGGCCCAGAGGGCGGGCATTGCCGCTCTGCAGGAGACGAACAAGGAGGTCGCAGAGATGAAGAGGATTTATGACCGGCGCCGAAGGTTCATGATAGAGCGCTTGAAGGAATTGGGCTTTTCCATCACAGCGAAGCCCACGGGGGCCTTTTATGTCTTTGCCAACGCCCGGAGCTTTTCCGGCGACTCTTACCGTCTGGCCTTCGACATATTGGAGAATGCCCATGTGGGGGTGACCCCGGGAATAGACTTCGGGCCGAACGGAGAGGGATACCTGAGGTTCTCTTATGCCAACTCCCTGGAGAATATTGCCGAGGGGCTGGACAGAATTGAGAGGTATCTTGGGCATTCGGAAAAATAGAAGAAAAAAATCGACCGGGAAGGCGGGGCACAGAGCGCATTTGCCCTGCGGCATCCTTCCGGATCCATGTCGCCAGGTTTTTCAGGGCAGAATTGCAAAGACCCTTGCCGGAAATCCCGATCCGCCTTCCGGTTTGGGAAAGGCTGCTACGATGATCGCACCATATTCCGGCACCCGGTCCAGATTGGCGAGCAGCTCTATTTGGAAATGGTCAGCTCCCAGGAGATAGGACTCGAGCGTATAGTCGTCTTTGCTGGTCTCCTGTCCCGGGTCAGTATCGGTGGTCTCATGGCCGGATGCTGTGATCTTCCGGTCCTCATAGAGGTACTTCAGCACCGGCATGCTCCAGCCAGGATAGTGAAATGTCCCATTTCGGTCTCTATTGAGCATGGCGGTCTGGTTGGGCCAGCGCTTCGACCAGTCTGTCCGCAGGGCCACGAAGCATCCTTGCGGTATCTGGCCGTGCCTGGACTGCCATGCAGAGACGTCGTCCATGCTAACGGCATAATCCGGATTCTTGAGCACCTTCTCGTGAATGTCCAGCACCACTAAAGGCAGGAGCATTTCTTTGACATCGATCTGATCTACGGTGCGCCTTCCCCGATGAAAGTGCGCCGGAGCGTCAACGTGGGTTCCCCATTGTCCTACGATGGAGAACTTCTGGGTTAAAAAGCCTGAAGTGCTGTAGTTGAAGATCGCCTCTACAGTCTCATTGGGAAAGCCATCCCAGTGGGGTATTCCCGGTCGGAAGCTATGGGTCAGGTCCACATATTCCTTTGATTTCAGTGAATCAAAAAGCCCCCACAGAGACGGATTTTCAAGAGATGTTTGCAGAGAGGAATTCTCGCTTAAGTTTTCGTTGACATGGAATGTGCCGGAGTCGGACGGCACACTCAAGCCTGCAGACACGGGCTGCAGCAGTAATAAGATAGTAATGCATGCAATAGTCTTCTCCATAATCCCTCTAACTATATTGGTTTTTATGCAGCTTCCCCGTTGGAGACAAGCCCAAAACCCTCTCTCAGCCAGGACACCATTCCTCCTGACAGATCATAAATCTCCGGAAATCCCAGCGATTTCATGAGGGCCGCCGCTCGGCTTGATCTGACTCCGGTCCGGCAGTAGACCAGATAGGCGTTGTTTCGATCAAGCGCCTTCAGCTCATCGGAAAATGAGGGCGATCGGAAGTCCAGGTTGATTGACCCCATCAGGTGGCCGGCGCGGTACTCCTGTGCAGTCCTTACATCCAGGATCACCAGGCGTTTGCCTTCCAACGAAGATCCTTTGTGTTTATAGCTGGAAATTCCCACAATAAGGTCCCGGCATTCGGCAGGAGATAGCAGTCTGACGGTGAACTCATTTGCATCGGTTTGCTTCCCTGAATTTTCAAAAGTTGAGTGCATCCTTCCTTCGTGCCTCCCTAAACCCGCCAGATCTCTTGCGGCAGCCGGGTGAGCCTCTCTGCCCCTGTTTCTCCAACGAGGAAGGTATCCTCAATTCCTACGACGCCTTCTCCCGGATAGATCATCTTCGGCTCAACGGCAACGACCATGCTCTCAACAATTTCATGGTCCAGGGGACCGAGAACCGGATACTCATCGATCTGCAAGCCAACCCCGTGTCCCACAAATCCGGCTTTGCTGCCAGGAGGCCCTCCCAGGAAATCCCGGTAGCCCAACCTCTCCCCTTCCGCCTCGGAGAGGTTCCATATATCGCGGCTCATTTTACCGGGACTAAGCTGCTCGGCTATGGCTTCTTCAATCTGCAAAGCTGCCTGATGTGCATCCTCCAGCTTGGCCGAAATCTTTCCCACGCAGAAGATCCGCGTCTCATCGGCGATGTAGCCGTTATAGCATCCGGCATAATCCACCAGCACGCTCTCGCCCCGCTTGATCCTGGCAAATCCCGGTCCCTGGGCAAAGAAGAGGGACATGCCCCTGCCGCCCGTGGGTGAGGAGACTGAGCTGGGAAGAGCAGCGCTGGGACCGGCCATGAGATGGCCCAGGGGCAGATTCTGATTGAAGCGTCTGAACGCCACAATGCCCTGATGGCCCAGAACCCTCATTGTGCTCTCCACAGCGACGGCCAGATCGATCTCCCTCATTCCCTCTTTGAGGTTGTCGGCCACAGTGGCGATGCCTGCATCCAGAATCCTGGCAGCTTCGCGGATGAGCCGGAGCTCAAAATCGGACTTCACCGAGCGAATGTGCTTGATAGTTTCCGAAATATCGAAAAACGCGATGTCTTCGCCCAGAGCCTTTTCCAGGCGAAGATAATTATTGTAAGGCAGCACATCCAACTCCAGGCCGATTCTCGCTCCCGCTGGCAGATTCAGGTCTGCTTTAAGAGATCTCAGGCTCCTTTGGGGCTGCACAGGTAGAGGAGACTCCTGCCCGGCTCTATCCTGGCTCTTTTTGATCATGAGGGTAGGCTGACCGTCTCTGGGAATGTAGATCAGGCCCTCCTGGGCAGTTCCAGAGAAGTAGCCCAGGTCGGTGGACTCGAAGATGATGACGCCGGTCAGCTCGCCCATCCGATCCTGCAGCTTTCGTATCCGGGCATCGATCTCAGAGCGCGGATGCAAAACATACTCCATTCAATACACCTTGTCCGTGGGTTCGATTCAATTTTCAGAATTATTGCAGCTATTATGAATATCATTGCTATTGCTGCCATTTGCAGCAATCTCTGCTTCCAGATCCTGAAGGTATCTTCTCAAGACTGCCGTTCTTCTTGCCGCCATCCTTTTGCCGCTCTCGGTATGCATGCCTGACTCCAGCTTGAGCAGCTTCTTGTAGAAATGGTCCAGGTTCCATTTGCCGTCATCCGGCTCTCTTGACCGGCAGAAGGGATCGTCGGGATGATAGAACTCCCTTCCCAGAACGCCTCCGGTGAGAAATAACCGGGCGATTCCGATCGCTCCGATGGCATCCAGCCGGTCGGCATCCTGAAGCACCCTGGCCTCCAGTGTGACGGGGATGATTCCCCTGGAGAACCTGTGCACATCTACGGCATACTGCACCTTTTCCCTTGCTGCCTCATCCAGGCCGACGGCTTCCAGGAATGCCTCTGCCGACCTTTTTCCCCGGTCCTCAGAATCGCCATGCCTGCAGTCATCCTTCTTTTCCGATGCGACGTCGTGCAGCAGCGCGGCCCAGAGCAGCACCCGCATGTCAGCGCCTTCCTCCTGGCCGATGATCCGGGCGTTTCTGTAGACCCTCAGCACATGAGAAATATCATGGGCCGGGTCCGCGCCCCTGTATAAAAGCCGAATATCGTCCAACCACGCATTCAGGTCAAAACTCTCAGGAGACATCAATTCCTCACCTCAGCCAATCGGCGCATGGATGAGGGTAAGGATATCCTCTGGAGCAACCTCTCTGGGATCGTTCAGATAGGACTCTCTTATCGGTCCGGTCAGCTTGAGGTTATTTTCCTTCAGCCAGGCGAATAGCCTCTCGTAAGCAGGCATACATGCCTCGTAAGGACCCTTGTGAACTATCTGGGCATTCTTTCCGCCTGCAAGGATATAGCATTTGATCTCATCGCTTTCAGGAATCTTCGCGGCAATGGGAACGCAGACCTCAATATCGGCATTGCCTGCTTTATCGGCCTGCTGGGCTTCTTCGATGCTCCCCTCATGCCAGATATAAAGCGGCGGCCCGGCGATCATGGCTGCCTGGCTTACTATATATTGAAAAAGGGTGGGCAGCATCACTGCTATCTCTTTATAGTGGCCCTTGCGTCTCATTGATGCCACAAGCTGCGGCTTTTCATCCACTACCGAAATCTCTATCATATTATGCCGAAATTGCCGCTAAACTTTTTATAAGATCCGGTCACAATAATATCAATTGGTTCTAATTGTTTAAGAGGTGTTTTAGAAATGTCGCATAAGGATAAAGAATCGATAATTGCAAAGGTTCTGTCTTTCCGGACCGTTAAGACGTTTGCTTTTCTATTGCTGCTTTTTATGATGATATTGCCCGCCATTGCCCATCAACCGGCCCAGGTGAATCTTGCCTATGACAGCCAGAATCAAAGCTTGAAAGTTTCAGCAACCCATCAGGTATCGGATCCCACCAGCCATTATATATTTCGGATTGATGTCTTGAAAAATGGCAAGCAAGTTATAACCAAAGAATACACCAGTCAGCCCACGCCGTCCACATTCAGCTATGACTATCCCCTAAACGCCAGCAAAGGAGACATCCTTAAAGCTACGGCATACTGCATAATTGCCGGCAGCAGGTCCGCGGAGATTACAGTCGAGGACGCAAAGCTGGCCCTCCAGCAGGCCAGGGCTGGCAACGCGCCTGAAGAGAAGGCATCGCTCCCTTTGGATAAAATCCTGCTTCCACCTGGTTTTAAGATCGAAATCTATGCAGATAATCTGACCTACGCCAGATCGATGGCCTTAAGCCCAGATGGAACGCTCTTTGTGGGCACGCGCCGTCCATTCGAAACCCTTGACGCGCCCGATGGCTCAGATCTTTACGCCATCGCAGATAAGAATAATAACAACCATGCAGAGCGCAGTGAGATCTCCGTCATTGCAAAGGGCCTTAACAATCCCAATGGCGTGGCCTTCAAGGATGGATCTCTTTATGTCGCAGAGATCAACCGCATCATCAGATTCGATGATATCGTGGATCAACTGGACAGTCCGAATGATCCGGTTACAATCAAAGAGCTGCCCCAGTACCTCGTGCATGGATGGCGGTACATTGGCTTTGGGCCGGACGGAAAGCTCTACGTGGCCCTGGGAGCAAACTGCAACTCCTGCCAGCATGATGATGAGAGCAATGCCACCATTGTGCGCATGAACCCGGATGGCAGCGATACGGAGGTCTTTGCCAGGGGCGTCAGAAACTCGGTGGGCTTTGACTGGGACCCGGAAACGGGAGAGCTATGGTTTACCGATAACGGCAGAGACCTGCTGGGCAACGATGTGCCGTCTGATGAGTTGAACCATGCTCCTGTGAAGGGCCTGAACTTCGGTTTCCCCACCTGCCACTCAGGCAGCATCCCTGAGCCGGACCTGGGATCAGATAAGAACTATACCTGCGATAGCATGGTTCCGCCTGCCTGGATGCTGGGGCCGCATGTTGCGCCTTTGGGAATGAGGTTTTACAAGGGCAAGCAATTTCCGGAGGAGTACCGGGGCAGGATATTCATCGCCGAGCACGGCTCCTGGAACAGAGATGAACCCATTGGCTACCGTCTGGTAACGGTTCGTCTGCAGAATAATACTGCTGTAGGCCATGAGGTATTTGCAGAAGGCTGGCTGCAAAATGGGACTGCCTGGGGCAGACCGGTAGATGTTCAGGCTCTGGAAGACGGATCGATGCTCGTATCCGATGATTTGAACGGCGTCATCTACCGGATCAGCTACAGTGCCACCTGAAGATCGGACTGTGGCTTTCGCTCAACATCCAACACATTTTTTTTGCGCATCCCCTCAACAAATGCAGCCTAATCATGCTCAAATCTCCCGCATTATCATCTCCGCGGAGACGGCGATCCCCTTGCAGGTATGCATGTTGAGCGAGAGCAGAAGCCCGACCACCCGGCCGTCCTGGACCAGAGGGCTGCCGCTGTCTCCTGGTCCCGGCAGATTTCCCAGAGGAAGCACGACATAGGCAATTGACCAGGATGTGTCGGAGATGCGGCAGCGCAGGCGGCGTTGAGAGTTTGCCAGCTCCGCTTCCCCCAGCTTCGGCCTGGCAAGAGGCGTCAGCCGGCAGGCTCCCGAAATGGGAAAGAAGGCCAGATCGGCATCGTTTGGCATGTAAGATACCTTGCAGGCCAGGCCGCCCACGCGCAGATTGTCCGTGCCTGCGGCGTGAAAGATATGCGCCGGGGCCACGCCCGCAAAAGCGCCTCGCCAGGGGACGACGGCGCCGACCACTCCACCGGAGCGGCCGGCGATGAACAGGTCGCCGGATTGGATCACAACTCATGATTCTACTGCCTCATGATTATTAGGCTTTTGTCCATATTGATAGAAATGGAAGAGTATAACAAAGATGACTATGGTATAATCTATGGACTCAGAATATCCTAAATGAGGCATTTATGGAAGAGATATCCAACGGCCAAGATCAGCTCTGGATTGAACGTATATTATCCAAGCTGCCCATCTCATATCTATCGCTATCTTATATATTATTTATAATATTACTTTTAATTTATATATTGTTTGATGAAAAATTAAGCGGATTAGATCTAACTGATCGAGATCAGCTTATGGGTGCGTTTTTTTCGAGCCTGATTATTCCATTCGAGATAGTGACTATAAAGATAATGATGGATGGAGCAAGAGAACAATTCAGTTACCTTGATAGGATATTCGCCAAGTCCCAACCCAAATTCAACAAATGGCAGTGTAGCTAATTTTCTGTAAATTGTTATTAAGGCCCTGTATCCATCATTACTTTGGGAATAAGGAGGACAC
>MVRL01000082.1 GCA_002067705.1 Methanosaeta sp. PtaU1.Bin112 | reverse complement strand
AATCTCCCTGACCATCAATGCGGAGTAATCAAAGACCCCTAGGGCCTCCAGCTCGAAGATGATGAGAGCTGCGAGCGGCATGGTTATTGCCATTCGCTTCAGCGGCCGGATGGAGTCGTACACTCCCTTATGCACAGCATCCCCCAGGCACGTTTTCACCTCTTCACCTGCACAGGTGTCTCTGAAGTTCTGAGCAGGACTTCTCCGCCCCACTGCGATGACAAATGCCATTTTGGCTACGATTACCGTGGCGTGAATGCCCACGTAGATGCATCCCAACGTCCATCCCAGGATTGAAATTGCGGTGGGAAGATAATAACTGATGAACTCCCTGAAGAAGACGGGGATGGAGAGCGCCATTGACGAGAGTAGGGCCTGACGATCATCAATCAGCTTTCTCTCCAGCAGGTCGACTACAATGGCTCCGCCCACATAGGATGAGCCGAAGCTGGAGATGAAGGGCAAAGAGACTTCTGCGGGAAGATGTGCAACCTCGGTGAATCTTCTTCCCAGGGGCATTAGCCTCTTCATCAGGCCTGTCTCAAGAAAGATATTGCACAGCACGAGAGTCGGTACAATCCTTGGAAAGACGTAGACCATAAACTCCAGTACTTTGTATAAAATATGCAATTGCGTCTCCATATTGTCACCGAAGCTCAAGGCTCTTCTTCGGGCGCGTGCCGGCCGAAAAAGAAGATGGTTTCAGGATTCGGGATATCCGAAGGTACCCCTCGCCACCTCACCGGGATAAAACTTCTCAAGCACTTCCTTGTATATCCCTGCAGGATCGATGTCTTCGAAGAGCTGAGGATTGATCCACTTGGCGAAGTAGAGCAATCCCACTACCATCCTGGGGCCAGTGGTGACCTCTTTGGAGATCACATAGACTTTTCCCGACTCGACCGCCTTGACATCGCTCAAGCCGGAGCGGTTCAACACCTCGTCCCTCACCTTGCTGAGCGCCTCGGCGGTGGGAAGCTCAGATCCCTGTTCGGTAGTGCCTGACCAGTGGATTATGATATCAGGATTCTCCTCCACCACCCACTCGGGGCTGACTGTCGGCGAAGAGCCGACTGCTAGATCATCAGCGATATTGATGCCGCCTACTTCGGCTATCCGTTTGGCGAGATAGCCCTTGGCAGAGGTTCTATAGGCAGAGGACTCATAGAATACGCGGGGCTTATCCTCATCTTTCAATCCCGCCACCCTTGATTGGACCAGATCCTGGTAGCCAGTTATGTAATCCGCCAATTCCTTTGCCTTTTTGTCTTGCCCCAATATCTCTCCCAGGAGGATTATGGATGGCATCAGATTCTCCCCTTCACACGGCTTGAGCATCACCAGGGGAATATTGCTGTCCCTTATGCTCTCCTCCTCACCGCCCTTGAAGTACTGCACAGGGGCGATTATCAGATCTGGTTTCTGCTCCAGCAGCAGCTCGACATCCGGTCGTGTGCATCGTCCGACCAGGGCCTTCTCTTTGATCACTGTGGGAAAGATGCTGTACTCATCGCGAGCCACGATTCTATCCCCTTCACCTAGTGCTGAAATTATCTCGTTGACAATATGATTCAGGCAGACTATCCGCTCTGGTGGACAGGGCACTTCTACTGACTTGTTCATGGCATCGACGATGGTTATCGTCTCTTTCTCTGTTATTTCGCCAGACCCGAGGCAGCTCAAAAAAAGGGCGGCTATGAGGACCATTCCCAAAAGTTTCCTATGCATTCTTTAAAACTCCTTAAGCCGATCTTCATATTTCTGGATAGGCCCATGTCCCCTTCGGATTGACTCCGTAGAACTTTTGCAGCATCTCTCTCTCCACCGCTGTGGGATCGATATCTTCGAAAAGCTCAGGATGGGACCATTTTGCAAAATATAGAAGGTATCCAACCAATCGAGGCCCTCTTCTCAGGAATGGATGGTAGACGTAAACAGTTCCATTCTTGACGGCGTTAGTATCCTTAAGACCCGGCCTCGATATAACCTCGTCCCTCTTAAGCTTCAGGGCCTCTTCTGTGTCTGGATCTGAACTGGAGAGTTTGGCAATTATTATGTCTGGATTCTTTTCTAAAACCCATTCTCTGCTTACGACCGGTCTCTCCACTGCCTCATCATGGGCTATGTTTATCCCACCAGCGAAGTTGACATGATCATCCTTTGGGGTTCCGGCAGCATTTGTTTTATCCTCCTTGCATTCATGGTAGACGAGGGGCTTCTCATCCTCAGGGAGGCTCTTGGTTCTCTCCTGGATCAAGTCTGTGTATTTCTGCATAAAACCGATAAGCTCTTCAGACTTCTTCTGGTCGCCCATCATCTCGCCCATCACACGAATGTTGTATATTATCGAATCCAGCTCGCAGTTCATCCCTACGACTACAACGGGCACACCCGCATTCTCGATCTGCTTGATGGTCTCAGGGAGCATGCTGCTGTCGGATATCACCACATCAGGCTGCAGATCCAACGCAAGCTCAACATTTGTGGTCTTGCTGTAGCTTCCGACTACAGGCTTCTCTGCAAGGTCGTATGGGAATGTGGAGTACTCATCCCGACCTACAATTCTATCCATGCCGCCAAAGATACAGATAAGCTCCGATGCCGAGGCGGTAGTGGAAACTATTCTCTCTGGCGGGCAGGGCACCTCTACCGATCTGTTCATACCATCGATGATGGTTATCGTCTCTGCTCTTGCGCTATCGCAGGCTCCCATGCAGAACAATAACATGAGGGCCAAGAGGATATATCTCACTATCTTCATTTTCATAATATCACTTCCATATGATGATCAATATAATTCAAGTCAAGATCCCATGTAAATGCTCTATATGGGCTCAAGGGGCATGATGTATGGCCTGTCCATATGCCCGTTCTTCACCTCTGATTTGACGCCATAGACCTTCTCGATATTCTCAGGGGTCAGGACGGATACCGGATCTCCCATGGTATAGATTCCTCTGTCTTTGAGCATCACCACAATATCAGAGAACCTCGATGCCAGGTTTAGGTCGTGCATGGCCATGACAGCAGAAATCCTCCTCTGCAAGACAAGTTTTTTGACGATGTTCATCACCTCGAGCTGATGTCTTATGTCGAGGTTGCTGGTGGGCTCGTCTAAAAGGAGGAACTCCGGCTCCTGAACGATAGCTCTGGCCATGGCGATCTTCTGTTTCTCCCCTCCGCTCAGCTCGTCGAAGTATCTCGATGCGAAATCTTCAATCCCTAAAAATTTGAGCGTCTTGGCTACGATCTTCACATCATTGGCGTTGACGCGCCAGCCAATGTGTGGCCTCCTCCCCATGAGCACAACGTCGAATACCGTGTAGGGAAATACCTCATGGGTGCTCTGAGGGACGTAACCCATCATCTTGGAGAAGTCTTTGGAGGTTAGCATTGCAGCCTGCTTGCCATCGAGGAAGACCGTCCCCTTCCGAGGTTTGAGGATTCTGTCTATGCATTTGATCAGGGTGCTCTTTCCTGCACCATTCGGACCGACTAGGCTGACGATCTTTCCCTCGTCAACCTCCATGGTGATATCCTCCAGGGTACTCGTGCTCCCATAGCCGAAGCTGAGCTCCTTGACGCTTAGCTTCACTGCCACCACCTCCTCTTTCTCCTCACCAGCAGGTAGAGGAAGAAAGGGACTCCGATGAAGGAGGTGACTACGCCGACAGGTATTTCGGTGGGCGAGATCATGGTTCTACCAATAGTATCTGATACGAGGAGGAGAAGAGCACCAGTAAGTCCTGACCAAGGGATAAGGTAGCGATGATCACTGCCGATCATTAGTCTACAGAGATGAGGCGAGACCAGACCGATAAATCCGATTATGCCTGTGAAGGCGATAACGCTCGCAGTAAGGACTGTGGACAGGAATAAGCAGATCATTCTCACCTGGCTGACGTTGATTCCCAGGCTCGACGCCACCTCTTCTCCTGCGCTCATGGCGTTCAGGTCCCAGGAGTAGCGCATTAGCAATATAGTAATGAATAAGACAATAGGGATGAGGATTATCACGCTCTCCGATTTTGTTGCGTAAAGGCCTCCCATCAACCAGAATACAATTTCCCTCAACTGCTCGTTGCCTGATGCATACTGAAGAAGGGATATCACTGCAGAGAAGAGGTAACCCATGGCTACGCCTGCGAGGATCAGCGTCTCGATGGAGGTGCCTCGTATCCTGGCTATCCCATAGACGACTGCCATAGTGAGCAAGCTGAAGAGGAAGGCATTGATCATGATGATATACTGGCCTGTTCCCAATATGCCTACTCCCAAAACAATGGCTATTGCGGCTCCGCAGGCTGCTCCTGATGATAGACCCAGTGTGAAAGGGGAGACAAGCGGGTTCCTCAGGACTCCCTGCATCACTGCACCGGCAACACCGAGGCTCATCCCAGTGATGATGGCCATCAGTATCCTTGGCAGCCTCAGTTGCAGAACGACTACCTGGGCGAAGTGGCTGACCTCCTCGCCTGGTATCAGCTCCGCAAGCAAAGCATGCAAGGACTCGCTAATACCCAGTGATGATGCCCCTATGGTTGTTGCAAGGACCCCAAGAGTCAAGACCATTATAAAAAGGAAGAGGGTTAACAGAGTCTTCTTCCAGGATGCCCTTGTGTAGACCTCCTCGGCATATAATATCTCTTCGTCTTCATTAATAGACATATGTCTCCTCTAGCTCCTGGCCAAAGAACATTTGGAGAAACTCCTCATGTATCGCCTGGGGATCTATATCCTCGAAGAGGGCAGGATGGATCCACTTGGCGAAGTAGAGACATCCTATTGGCTCGCCAATTCCTCTCAAGAGCTTTTTAGAGATGACGTATACCTTCCCATCCCTTACCGCTTTTACATCTTTTAGGCCAGGTCGGGACATGACCTCGTCCCTTGTCGCCCTCATTTCTTCCTCGGTTGGAGATTCTCCTTTTACGCCCACAATTATGATGTCTGGATTCGTCTCTAGCACCCATTCTGAGCTCACTATTGGACGTTCGACAGACTGATTGGCAGCGATATTCGTTCCGCCGGCCAAGCTTATGTGGTGCTGCAATGGAGTCTCTTCATTGACGGTTTTATACTCCTTGCATTCGAAATACACTGTTGGCTTCTCATCTGGTCCCAGATCTTTTGTGCGCTCTTCGATGAGACCAAGATACTTCTCAATGAACTCAACAAATTCGTTTGCCTTCTCCTGTCTATCCAGTATCAATCCCAAGGTCTCTATCTGTGGCAGCAGCGTATCTGGCTCACAGCTGCTGGGAAGGCTGAGCACAGGTATGCTGGCTGCTTGAAGGCGTTCCAGCGCTGCTGTGGGCTTAGTGCCATTCGAGGCACACATGAGCACGAGGTCCGGTTTCAGATCGAGCATCGCTTCGACATTGGGACCTACTGAGCAACTCGCAACGCATGGAAGATCCTTTGCCGAAGGACAATATGCTGGAAGCGGCACACCCCGTCCCACGATCCTCTTCTCCTCGCCAAGGGCATAAATCAACTCGATAGGAGTTGAGGGTAAAACGACAATCCTCTCTGGACTCGCTGGCACATCAACATATATGCCTGAGGCATCGACAACTTTCACGGTCTCAGCCTCGCCACCAACTGTGAGGGATATAGCGAGGAGAGAGGCGATCATTAGTATTATTAATGACTTTTTTTTATTCATAATTACTCCTACCAAACCGCAGACTGCTTCATTGCTCATAGAGCGACAGTATCCGTTTTCCTGATTCATTTGTCTCTCACAAATAAGATTTAATTGAGTTAACTCAAGTTATGTTGAAAAAAGTTTTGATAAATAAAACTTGCGGTTTAAAAATATATCGATATTGTATCTATAAAAATAACATAATATATTATTGTCATAAAAACAGGATCGAATTCTTTGCTCAAGATGATCTCTAATTTGGTGGGGAATTCCAGCATCGCAACGCTAAAAAAAGTTGCCAAAGGCGCCGTTTCTCAGTAACTATCGCGTGACTGCTGGCCCAGCTTCTGAAAGTCCAGCCCCTTCGCACCCCTCGCTCTTCGGATCGCTCCATTTCTCGCTAAAGCCCAGAGCAAATGCCTGGCATACGAACTCCAGGAACGCATGCTTATCAAGGGACTTGTGCAATGAGGAGAGCACCTGCATGTAATCGTGAATGCGGTGGCTTTTTCCCGAAACGGCCGCAGAAATCTGTGCGCCGTAAAGGGCCATGACCTCTGGCATGCAGCTTTTGGGAAGAGTGCCCCATACGAACTTATCCCGCAGATGGACGAGAGCCGCCACAGCCGCTACCGTGAGAGGATCCTTGATTATATTCGAGAAGCTCTTCTCGAAGAGATCAGCGTTGTCCCTGGACAGAAACTCTCCAATTCCCTGGCACATCTCTCTGCTGTCAGTTCCCAGCCTCTCCAGATGGGCCAGTGAGGAGCACTGGCCTGCAGCAGTCAGGCCGTTTTGAAGGGCGAGCGTCTCTAAGACGGCGTCGTGCATGGTGCGACCGATGAGCTCGCCCACCTTCGAGTGCTTGCCGGCAAAC
>MVRL01000081.1 GCA_002067705.1 Methanosaeta sp. PtaU1.Bin112 | reverse complement strand
CAATAGTCTCGATAGATTCGCAAAATTGGCAGGAGACTCTGCCACAGATTACGAGAGGAAATATGGGGAGCCTCTTGTCAATGCAGGTGAAGACAATGGCAGGCAAATACCGGAAGGCTACATCAAGGGCCTCAAATACTATGATGACGCCATCAGATTCAATCCCAACAATACAGCCGCCTGGAATAATAAGGGGATAGCTCTGGCAGAACTGGGAAACTACACAGGGTCCATTTTCTGCTTTGAAAATGCAATCAAGATCAACTCGTCTCTAGCCGTGGCTTATAGCAACGAAGGTGCATCTCTGGACAATATGGGCAATCATTCCAGAGCTCTGGAATGCTACGAAAATGCTACAGACTTAGACCCACTCCTTGCTGAGGCCTGGTATAATATGGCAAAAACGCTTGCTTTAGACCTGACTCAGATTTCCGAGGCAAAAGATGACTATAAAAAAGCGATTGAGATCAACCCCGGTCTGAAAGGAGAGTCATTGACATGGCTGTATGCCTATATCAAAGACAAGTGATATCTATTAAGGCAATAGGAAATTTTTTAAGCTGGCATCTACAGATAAGTCCAATAAGAGGCCAAATGCAATCATTTCTGCAAGACCTCAAGAGCCTTTTATAAATGAACCTGTGGTTATAGATGCCTTGGAAAGCAACGATCCTGATGGCAATATCGTAAATTATGCATGGAATTTGAATGGCCAGATTTATGATGGCCCCGTTATAAATACTGAATTCTCTCGGCCAGGTACAGTTAATATTTCATTAATTGTTACTGATGAAAATGGGAGCAAAGGATTGTATTCTGAACTATTAGTCGTCATAGAGAGTGAATGGAACTTCGAAAAAGACCTGGATGGATGGAATAGGACTGGCATTCCATTCAACATCCATGCAACAGGTGAAGCTGATTTGACAAAAGAAGTATTCTGGTTTGCCACATCATATGCGGCAGATTGCATAGGCATTGTGACAATAGATGGATGCAATGAAAAGTCAGAAAAATATAGTGTGGGAATTGAAAAGAATATTCGTCTATCAAATAAAGCGAAGTTTTTGCGTGTCACCGCATTGAAGGGAGATCACGATGGGGGCATAAGCTTTATAATAATCGATTCGGCAGGGAAACATTTCCTTGGAAATGAAACCTTATCTGGCATAGATAAAAGATTTGATAAAATAACATTCTCATATGATATCTCCAGTTGGGCAGGGGAAACCGTACTGATCCAGATAAAGGGTTTTGGATATGGCACAAATAAGACGGATTGCGCGACACCGGAATGTTGCGGAGAGCTGATCGGCATAGATAAAGTGGAAATAACCTAATGATGCAGCAATGATTGCAGCATTACAGCTTGCAGGCCAAAGGCCTCCCAACACTTTAAATAGAAGTTTGGCAATCCTGAGAACCGATGCGGTCTGCCGTAGTGATGTTCATCCTGCTTGCTCCCTTCTCCTTGTCCAGCCTTGCAACGGCAGATATGCCCGCCTCGTTTTACCAGGCTATGGGAAATATCGGGACTGAGGACTCCATCTGTGTTAAAAACTACGATGCCGGAGCGAGCGTCACCGAATCCTACAGGGATTTCGAGCACCTGGATAAGGAGACCGAAGTTGTCAGCCGCTCCTACAATACATCCCATAACGAGAAGGACTACACGCGAGGCAATGCCTCCCTTGAGGTGAGCCTGAATTCCCGCGTCATAGGAAAGGCGCATATCGCCTGGCAATCCAAAGACATGATGCCTTACTTCATGGGCCGGCATCCTACCTACAGTCTGGCCACTGACGATATGACTGGCGTATTCAAGATCGAGAAATTCTTGCAGCTGTGGTCCAACAGCACTCTTGGCTCCATCAGATTGGACTGGCTTCCCTGCAGCTAGGCGGCTGGAAATTGCTTTCTGAAAAGACTAGCTATCCTATACCCAACTTTAGAAGAAACGCGGAACTGAAAAGAATAATAAATAATAGTGATGTAAATCATATCGGTGATTGAAACATGAGCAGAATATTTTGGCTATTAGCAATGGCTGCCATCTTGAGCTCTACAGCTATGGCAGTTGACCTGACTGGTGACTGGAAAGTTGTCCCAGATGTAGATATCTATATCCGACAGATAGACAATTCCGTCTGGTGGCTCTGCGAGTCTTCCGGCATCAGTCCAGGCTGGAGCAGCGTAGCCAACGGTACAGTGGAGGGCAATACTGTCAGCTTGAGCTGGATTGATGTACCCAAAGGCAATTTGAGTGCGACTGGCACACTGCTGTTGAATATAACCTCTGAAGACGAACTGGAGATTCTGAATCAGACCGGCGGATGGGGAGGCGAAAGCTGGAAAGATATTAAGATAACAAGAGTTAGCAGCGGGTTCTAGGTCAAATTCTAGATCCATTCGTAATGAGCCAGCACCTCAGGCACAAAATCGAATAGAAGGCTGTTCTCAACATATCCAAAGAACAGGCAGCCTTCGCATCCCGCGACGATCTGGCAGCGCTTCTCCTGCGAAGACTGCCATGCCTTTTCCAGCCCCTCGGAGACATTGGCCAGCGGCAGCTGGTGAACGCGGCAGCAACCCACGCTGCCGTCAGCAGCCACATGGAGGATGATCTCGCTGGCATGGCAGTTAAATCGCGGCTCCATTTCCCTTATCATCTTGAGATAGGTAACAGAGTTGATGATAGGCGCGCCGCTCTTCTTCAGCTCAATCAGCCGATCTATTGCCAGCTCATAGGCTGGAATATTCTGTATCCTCAAAGAGCTCCAAACCCTCTCCTCAATGCCTGAGGACTCATGCATAGGCTCAAAAGAGATCCGGCAGCCCATCGACTCAGCCAGAGCCACCAGATCATCGAGTTCTGCAACGTTCTTTCCGGATATGACACAATTCATCAAAATCTCATGTCCCGCCTGTTGTGCCTCCCGGATTCCATCCAGCACATCCTGCAAATCGATGCCCCTTAGCTGCTTGTAGCTCTTGATGCCGTCGACGGATACTGAGAGCAGGTCCAGATCTTGTAGCTCTTTTGCCCTCTTGAGCAGAAGCAAGCCATTGGTGATGATCGAGGTTGTCAGCCCCAAGGACTTGGCATGCTGCAAGATCTCGGGCAAATCCTCTCGCAGCAGCGGCTCAGCCGTCCAGGCATTGTAGACGCCTATGCCGAATTCTTGCGCCTCATCCAGCATCTTCAGGATCTGGGGCGTGCTCATCTCCTTGCCTGGCTTCTTCCAGTACTCGCAAAAGCGGCAGTTCATATTGCATCTGGCATTGATGCCGTGGGAGAGCACAAAAGGCCTCCTTCGCACTCTCATCTGCCAGAGCGCCTGAGCTGCCATGCGGGGCGAAAACGATCTCATATTGTTTCTGTTTGCTCTTTGGTCTTATTGGTAATAAATCTGGCCGCTCAAATAACCGAAAATTATAAAATATCCTCCGGAGAATTTGAGATAAAGGATTTGATGATACAAGATCTGCTCTTGCAAACGCTCGATGATACTGTCTCCACTATAGCAGTAGTCTTCATCATGCTCTTTATCACTGGACTTATGGTAGAGATGAATGCCTTTTCCCGCATCTCCCATCTGGCCAGGCCCCTGGTCTCGCTATCCCACCTGCCATCCATCTCTGCCTCCACCTTCGTCATCAGTCTAGGTTCAGCTCTGGCAGCCAATACCATGATCGCAAGATTGCTGGAGGACGGGCAGCTTAGCCATCGCCAGGCATTCCTGAGCGCAATCATGAACAGCGTCCCGGTCTATTTCCGGGAGCTTTTCACCTACCAGCTGGCTTTTGTGGTTCCGGTCTTGGGCATATTCGTGGGAGGGGCCTATGCAATTATCTCCATTGCCACCGGCATCATTAAACTGGCACTGGTACTGATCCTGGGCCGTGCATACCTGCCTGAGGATCTATCCGCTGCATCTTCTTCTCCTTCGTCTCTCTATGTTTCTGCACCATCTCACCCATCAGCGCCACCATCCTCACCATCCAGCGCTCCACTCTTGCCTTCTCAAAGCTTGTCATGGAGCAATTTGAGGCAAGCTGCCAAAAAATCCCTGCGAGGACAGATGCGAATATTCCTCAGAATTGCAGGACTCTACTTCATCATGACGTTCCTGGTGTTGTATTTAACCCAGGAAGGCATCTTTCAATCCCTGGATGTCCTTCCTCTCGCCAACTTCTTTGGCGTTCCACCTGAGACGATAATTCCGCTCACCATTTATGTGGCCAGTCCCAAGGCAGGGATTACTCTTCTCGGCCCGCTGATACAGAACGGAGGAATAACAGAGATGAAAGCCCTCATTGTCCTCATGTTGGGCAGCCTGTTTATGCTCCCATTCTACTCTCTTCGCTCGCTCCTGCCAAATTATACCTCGGTCTTCGGCATGAAGCTTGGCTTGTCTCTGGTGATAATATCCACCGGGATAAGCGTGGCAGTAAGGCTGTCGGTGCTGCTCGCGCTGCTTATTGCCACCTGACGAATCACCTGGTTGCATGCCTCTGGAGCCTGAACTCCGCCCCTTTTAATAACCAGATTGGCTTTGACAGCAACTCCAATCCCCATTTTCTCGAACTCCTTGCCATTGAGTGGGCATCCGATATCGATCCGCCAATTTTAGAAGGAGTTAGTCTCCAGTGCCTCTCGCTTCATATTATAGAGCACGTATCCATAGGCCTCGACGCCACCAATCTGAACATCGCTTTGCAGAACATAGAATATTATCTCCTCCGAACCTCCTGGCTTGGCAGGGTTCTCGATATCCCGATTCGTCTCACTGATAAGTCCCTTGCCTAAATTAACGCTGAACGGTAGAGGCAGGATGAAATAAAAATGGTTACTGCAAGAGGCGGAGTTTAGGATAGAGAGGCTTCGCGTCTCATTGCCTATTTGAGGAAGCTGCCATTCTCGATGCAGTTTATGATCCGGCTATGATCCTTTCGGCAACAGGAAATCCATGGGCAACATCTCAATTATCATGATTATCCTCAAACATGAATAACCTAATATATGCAGAGCCACCATTTTATTTTAGGGAATAGGAGGGAAAATGACAGAGAGACTTATAGGTTTGGCAGTGATTTCTATTGCACTAATCGGCGTAGTCGGCGCTGCAAATTACATGTACGAAAAGGCATCCGTTAATGGTGTAGGATATAAAAATGTGGAGATGATAGTCTCTACCCAGTGGGGATTTTCCGGAGACAAATTGGTGGAGAAAGAGTCAGGCTCAGGAAATGTCATCACGGAAAAGACTGAGCTTGAGGCAGAAAGGCAGCTTTCAAAAGATGGTCATCCCCTGTATTATGATCCTGGTAAAGAAATCTATGCGGGATGCTATTATCTGTACCCTACAAGCATCCCGGAGATCGATTATATCAACTTCACCAAGGAAGCAGAATTCGAATACATGCCCATCTCTTACCAGACCGGCACCTACGATCAGAAATGGGTCGAGAAATTGTGCGTTCAGAATTACATGATTGGGGCCGTTCTGACAGAGATGTATACCCATGCGGAGCACCTGCAAAAGACCACCGAAGTTAAAACCAGGTCCTACGAGACATATGATTTCTTGATTGTAGGTGGAACACCCTGCTGCACCGGCGTTCTGGAAGCTAATCTGAACAGCAACGTCATCGGCGTGGCTCACATCGGCTGGATCTCAAGAGATCCTAATGCAGACGACCAGCTCAAGGGCAGGCATGCTGAATACGGCAGGTCGGTCGAGGACCTCACGGGCGTCTTTTCCATCGAGAAGTTCATCCAAATCTGGGGCAATTCGACCTGCGGAGCCATCAGCGTTGACTGGCTGCCATGCGTGTGAATTGCTGCTGATCCCATCTACATTTCAAATCAAGAAGATAGGAAATCATCCATAATCCGGTTGAACTCGTCTGGCTTGTCCAGTTGCAGCCAGTGCCCTGTGCCGGATATGCTGATATGAGGCAGATCTGGCAGGAGACTATGCAAGCTTATGGGCGTTTCATTGAGACGAGTTATAACGGAAAGTTTTTTCCCAGGATAGCGCAGCAGGGCAGTAATTGGATCAAACCTGAGAGTCGACTTAAAGACCGCGATCATGACTTCTTTTCTGATGCTGCGCAGATCTCCTAAGACCTTTTCCTGGACGGACGGATTTGAGCCGGCAAGCATAGCTTTCCAGTACTCTTTAGCGGTTGCGGCATACGAATTGGAATCAAGTGCTGCCAGGAAAGGCTCGACTTGATCGGCTTGCAGCTTCCTGGCGTCTCCAGATGGATCGGCCAGCAAGAGCCCAGCGATCATTTCCGGATGTCGTCCGGCATATTCAATCGATACCGATCCGCCCATGCTGTGGCCGACCAGAACAAATCGCTTCAGCCCCAGAGCCTTTGCCACGGAATCGATATCATTGGCCATCGCCTCGATGGCGTAGTCTCCATCCACGGCTGGAGCGGACTTGCCGTGGCCTCGCAGATCGATGGCGATAGCCCGACAACTCTTTCGCAAATGCTCAAGCTGGCATGACCAGTGCCCGGAATTTCCCGCAAGAGAATGAACGAAAAAGACAGGAATGCCTCCCGAGCCGCCATCGTCGGCGCAGAGGGCGGGAGAGCTGGGCGAACTATCAATTCTAATTAATGCCATGATCCTCTTTTTGCAGTGGAAACTTCGCCCGGATCTCCCGGCTTCTCAACACCGGCAGATCCACTTCGGCCAGTATCCCTTCTATTCTCTTTCGCTCCCCGGAGCGCAGCGACTTCCTATCGAGATAAGCATAGCTCGCATTCGACTTGGAAATGGCCTCCTCCACCACATCACGGTTTAATCCTGCCATCTGATAGTTGGAGAAGAGATGCCCAAAAGCCACGTCTGCCTCAAAGATCAGCTCCGTCTGCCTGGCCATATAGTGTCCGCCGCCAAATCCCAGGAACACAGGCTTCTCCCTGCACTCCAGGGTGAGTATCGCCCGCGCTACCGTATCGGCAGCCTGCCGGTCCTGCCACTCCATGAGAGTGCTGCCTATCTCTGCAAAGAAGCAGGGCGTCTTCAGCTCCACTGGGCCGTGATGAGTTGCCTCGGCTGAGACCGCAAAACCAGGAAGAGAGACATTATGCAGAAATGACCTCAGCCCGCAGGGAGAGGCTGCCGAGAGCTCGCAATGGCCGTCCTCCAGCATCCCTGTGAAGTGCCCGCCCATCCAGGGCAGACCGGCCTTCGCCTCATGGCGGCTGGCAAAGACCACCATCTTCGGCTCCAGCCCCAAATCAGCCAACCGACCGTCCAGGTCGTTCAAACTGGTCTGCTTCTCGTCGTGAATTATAAGTCGCCATCGCCCATAAGACCGATAGCCTTCCTGGCACTGCCAGGTGCATCGCTCCAGCAGACGCTCATAAATATTGAAGCTTGCCGGATCTGCCCGAGAGCAGATTACGGCAATTGTATCGTCCGATGCAATCTTCAGATCTCCTTGCTCACATCAAGCATCTTGGCCACCATCGGCGCATAATCGATCTTGCTGGCCTTTATCTCGGCGAGCGGCATGATCACAAGCATGGGCCTCTCATTGATCAATCCCTGAGACGAGAGGCTGCGAAGCTCCTTGTCCATGCGGTTCTTTAGGTCAGGATATCCTGTCGATAGGAAGGCCCCAAAGATCTCTCCCGGCTGCAGATAGCTGAAGAGCGGCGCTCCTATCCTGCGGAATGCCTGATAGACCTGGGCGAGATCCTGTCGGTCGTGGCCGTGCCTGATGCGCACATGATAAAAGGACATCAGCTCGCAGCAGATCTTCTGCCAATCCACGTATGCTTCGCGACTGAGCAGCCCGCTCTGGAAGAACTTTGTCCGCTTTCCTGAGATGGTCGGTCGTGATATCCCCGTCCTCCTGGAGAGCTCAAGGTCAGAGAGCATGGGATACTTCACGAAAGAGTAGAGAGTGAGCTTGTCCTTCTCTGTGAGGCGCGAGTCCTCGGTCAGAGCGGCCTTGGGAGATATCACCTCATCTGGAAGATCTGATCTGGTGAGATCAAAGAGGCCGTCTACTGCGAGAGCCGCATCAGCCGAATAGCTGGATACCTGGAAGGGATAATGGAAATAATGAATATCCTCCACAAACTCGCTGCGGTAGTACTCATCGATTATGGGATCAAAGTTCACCCTAAAGTCCGTGAGGCTTGCAGAGTAGAAGGTTGATACCGAATCGGTATCCGTTGCAATGTGCGAGACACAATTGGGATAATTGACCCAATTCTGATAGGAGGAGGAGCCCTTCCTTACCTCGAAGGGAGCGGTCGGATTGTACTTTACGAAGACGGAGGTCAGTATTTCGGCACCTACAGCTTCACCGGAGGGAACATTTAAAAGTTTTATGAGTTTCCAATCTCTAAACTTTCTTTTACTCTTGAATATCGTTGAGCGATCAACGCCGATATTGGAAGCGAGATCTATGTCACTGAGCCCCGGATATCTGGCAAGACCATAAAGAACTAACCTCTCCTTTGATGTCAATTTTAGCTGCATTCGCATAACATATACATTTTATAAGTATTTATAGATTGCCTAAACTTAGATTTTCGGATATATCTAGCCGTCATATACAAGAGATCCCAGGATCAATTTTGCCAGAATTTAATAAAGGGGCTGAGAGGCTGCACTTGCATCGCGAAATCACACCATAAATGGAATGGACATGTACTCTCGTCTCCTGACAGAAAAGGCAATGTCGTGTCCCGGAACGACAATATCGGAAAGCGATACGATCTTCCGCATGCTGGCGATCGCCAGTTCACGATCGACATGCAGCGAAGGAGGGACATTTTTAAGAAAGTTTCCAAAGGTGGGAAGAGCATCACCCGCGATTACTATTGTTTTTATTTGCGATGCTGCATTATTCATCTCCACCATTATAGAAATGCTGTCCATGCTGTGGCCAGGTGTTGCCATGACCCTGACGCCGGGTGCGATGATGTCGCCGTCTTTTCCAGCCAGATTCTTTGCATGAGAAAACAGGCAGTTATTGCCGCAATGATCCGCATGGGAATGAGTATTGATAAGGATATTTATCTCCTCCGGCTCTACGCCTATTCTCTGCAATTCCCTGCGGATCAGCTCTCCTTCGCCTTTTGTGCCGCTGTCTACAATAATCATCTGCTCTTTGCTGTAGATCAGTGCGACCGAAGATCGAGCGTCTAGGATCCGACCCTGTTCATCTCTCTTTATCGATCCAGGCTTGACAAGGAAGACCGCGGGCATTCTTTGCTTTCCATCTGATGCTAAAGCTGGTTCTCAATCAAGGCTCATGCAAGGTAGAGCTTTTGCAGCTTCTCGCAGACCCTCTCTACCTGGGCCACAGCGGTTCCGATATACCGGTGAGGATCGAGCAGAGCTTCTATCTCTCCAGCGCTAAGGTGGGAGAGAACGGCATCGTTCTTTAAAAGGACCTCTGACAGCTCTCTCTTCTCTTCAAACGCTGTCATGGAACTCTGACGCATGATCTCGTGCGCTTGCTGGCGGCCTACGCCCTTCTTGGCCAGCTCCACCATCACGTTCTCGGCCATGTTCAATCCATGTAGCATCGTCAAGTTGCGCTCGATATTCTCAGGCCGCAGCCTCATCCTGCTGAGAGTGCGCGTGGCCAGGGTGATGAGGTGGTCGGTGAAGACGAAGGCCTCCGGAAAGACGATGCGCTCGCAGCTGCTGTTCGTAAGATCGCGCTCATCCCAGAGGGGAATGTTCTCAAAGGCAGGCAGTACCTGCGCCCGGACGATTCTGGACAGGCCGCAGATCTGCTCAGACTTAATCGGATTTCTCTTGTGAGGCATGGTCGAGGATCCCACCTGCTTCTTGCCGAAACCCTCCTCCACCTCTGCAATCTCAGTGCGCTGCAAACTGCGCATCTCCACGAAGATCTTGTCCAGGGTGGAGGACACGAGCGCCATCCAGCAGACCATCTCTGCATGTCTGTCGCGCTGCACCACTTGATTGGAGACATCTACCTCATAGAGCCCAAGGTGCTTCATGACCCGTTTTTGAATCTCCATTCCATTTGGCCCATAGGCAGCCTGAGTGCCCACCGCCCCGCTCATCTTGCCGACCGCAACGCGGGGCATCATCTGCTGCAGTCGTTCGATATGGCGGCCGATCTCCGAGGCCCAGATGGCAAACCGCAAGCCGTAGGTGGTGGGAACGGCTATCTGGCCGTGTGTTCTGCCCGCACAGACCATATCCTTATTTTTCATGGCCAGATCCAAGAGCAGCGCCAGCAGGCTCTTTAATTTTGGCTGCAGGACATCCAAAGAGGCTTTGATCTGCAGGCCTGTGGCGGTATCCAGGATGTCGTTGGAGGTAGCGCCCAGGTGAATCCACTCCCCAAATTTCGGAGCGCACTCAGCCATGGCCAGGACAGTGGCCATCATATCGTGTCCGATCTCATCCTCAATCTGCTTGGCTCTCTCCGGAAGGGTCGATTTTGCTGCTGCTGCGATCTCCGCTGCAGCGCCCTTGGGTATCATGCCCAGCTCTTCCTCCGCCTGGGATAGGGCGGCTTCTACGCGAAATAGACAGCGCAGCCGGAAATCCTCTTCCCAGATATCCTTCATCTCTTTAGTGCCATATCTGAATTCAATAGGGTGAATAGACATATTAGGGAGAATAATGCAGGGGGTTGATGGAGCTTTTGGTTGCGCCCATGAAAGGCGAGTGAAGAGACGACTGGATGCAAGGATCCAGCCCAGCAATCCCAGCCGCTTCGAACATAACAAAGGATATAAAATAGTAATGATATCCAACCATAGGTGGTGATATGCTAAGGACAGGATCTAGTGCCAGAGTAATAATAACATTCCTTATGATTATGCTCTTTCTGGGATCAATGGCGATAGGTGTGAGCCCGGACCAGAATGTGAAAGCCAGATTCTCGGGAACGATTCCGATAATCAACGCTAGCTATGGCAGCAGCCTTTTTACCGGCCAAGTCGTAACGCTAGCTTTGAATCCTCAGCCGGAACCGCCTGGAGTTAAAATAAATGATTTTACTTCTATATTCTTTAGTATTTAGATATTAGCAAAACTTCTTAATTATTTTTATTTTATAATTCTTACAAAATATAATAAAATATTAATAGTTAAAAGTCAATCTTATCAAATAAATGATGCATGTGGAGTAAGTAGATAACTATGCCAGGTATGAAGTGGTTCTCAATTGTGCTCTTATTGGCGAGCATTATCTTGATGGCAGATCCAGCAAGCAGTTCTACCTATCCGTTTGGCAGCAAAGTCCAGCTGAACCAATCGGACATTGGCTTGCCGCTTCATCGACTTCCATCCGATATGTTCATTGGTTTTTGGGATATTGGAACCCCTGGCTACGATTTAGATGATCCTGTATATCTGCATATGAACTATTTAAAGAGCTGCACAACAAGTGCCAATGATGTGAGACTATCTTTTTTTGGCAATGCATCTCCCGGCTCTAAAATAGTTTCTGATGATTCTGATATGAATAGACCGCTAACGAGACTCGCTTCAATAATCTGCTTCCTGAATGAGAATGGAAGCCAGGCCTACGACCTTAACGATCCCGTTTATCTGCATCTGATGGCCGAATGTAATCATTGCTGCTGTTGTCATCGTGCCTGCAACTCCGATACAAAGGACGATTCGGAGAGTTCATCTTGCTATGATTCCGAAAATTCAAAGGATTTAGCTACAGGGTTTTTCGAGCGCCTTCCTTACCAGGGAGAGGAGATAATTTCGCGTGCATTTAGCTATGCTACATTTACAGATGGTTATAAATTATTCATCTCGGACGTATTAATTGAAAGCAGGCCAAAAAGGGTTGGAGACATCCATGGCCTTACCATTGAGAGGATTAAAGGATTGAAGGCCGACTACTATCATGTTCTCGGAACCTGGCTAGTTAAGATCAAAGCCTATGATAGAGTGGATGAAGGCCCTTCAAAGGAAAGCAAATGCCAAGACAGTTTTGATGATAAATGCGATGATCGGTCTGATGGAAAGTGCGACGACAGGTATGACTATAAGTGCGGTGAGCGATGCGATGGAAAGTGCGACGACAGGTATGACGATAAGTGCGATGAGCGGTGCGGTGGAAAGTGCAATGATAGGTGTGACGATAAGTGCGATGAGCGGTGCGATGGAACGTGCAATGACAGGTGTGACGACAAGTGCGGAAAGCAATATGATAGCCAATGCAACAACAGATACCAGAACGATAACCATGATGGATGTGATGGCCAAAAGTCTTGCGGCAAAGACGTATCTCTCAGGGACGAATTTATCCAAACAAATGATATAATTTTGAGTTCGATGAGGGCGGATTTGCAGAATGGGACAAAAATCTCTAATGGCATGGATAGGGGCATGATAGCTTTACCGCCATTGGATAGCTTCCTTGGGTGCAATAATGGTGCTAGGATTGGATTCTTCGATGAAAACGGCAATGGAATCTACGACTACAAAGACGACTTGTACCTGAATGTGCCAGCAGACTGCAGGTCAAATGACATTGTGGCCGTAAATAATGTGCGGCTATCCGATTCAGTCTGAAGAATTGCGCCAGCGCCCTGGCTTCTAATATAGCTCTGCAGAAAAATTGCTAGGGCGCACTTATGCTTTTCGATAGAGTCCCCTACTTATGGCGGTCCTTGATGCTTAAATCCGGCTACTGTGGGTATCTAAATTGTTAAAATCAGTATCATTAGTTGCATTTTGAATATCTGGAAAATCGCAGCGAAGCCTTTTCATCATGGAGGACCTCCTGCAAAAGCTGCAAAAAATTTCTCGCATTGATCTTGCAGTAATTCGGAAGAATTTCATCTATAAGAAAAAAGAAAATGCCGCTAGCTTGAGGAGCCTGTCAGTCGAATGTCGTTTATAGTTACAGTCCCAAAGCTAGATTCAAAAGGCAATGATATATCAATATACACGCTGTCTTCATCGTCGTATAATCCATTGCCATTGGCATCAAAGACTCTGAGACAGGCATAATCGCCCGTGCGCTTGGGGAAGCTGACCAAAACCGGGAGGGCAATTAATTTATTGAGGTCAGGTTCAAAGTTCAATACCTTTGACCCTGGTTGCATTTCGTTCACAGGAGTCAATCTGATATCATTAGTGCGAATCAAGCTGCTGCCTATAATTGAAGCACCCATATCTGGTGCGGATTGGATAAATAATGTCTTCTTTTTCTTCTCATTTTTTACGAGCAAAGTGCCAAGTATATGATAGTATTCGGCATTGTAGCAGCTAATAACTTCAATGGGAAATCCATTATTGTCGAATCCCACCAAAGATGGTGAATTGCTGAGGAGCCTATCTGATACAGGCCATACATAATTATCCGAATATATTAGGCATACACTTGTCTGTGGAAGGCCCTCGCAACTGCCTGTATATGAAAGGTGCTCATAGAAATCATTTTGCGTGGGACAAGGTTTCCCTTTATCGCATGAAGAGCCAACCGGAGTCTCCACATCTTCAGGATTTGTAGAATTTATTTCCGCTACATTGGATGCCTGAGCTATGCTGCTTCCTGCGGGACCTGGATTGCTTGTTTCATCCTTTTGCGCTTTATCCGATGGGATGGTTTCATTCTGATAAAGCATGGTGGCTTGAACGATATATACTGGATCATGGATATCATAGGACTGGCTGCCATTCAGGTTTAAAAAGCGTATTTCAGCAAGAAGTTGATTTAGTGGTGCATTGATATCACCATGATAAGGTTTGACCTTGGTTCCGGCTTGGTAGCGATTAAATGAGGTCAACCTTACATCATTGGCGTTTGCAGTTCCAATCGGCGGCGTGTCGAGATATACAACATCGCCGACGTCATAAGATCCGATATCAGTCCCAATATCCCATATACTTATTATCGTACTGTCAGGCATATTTTTAAGAAGTCTGCCTAAATCAGAATCATTGGACATAACTTTAGAGCCGAAAGGGTAATCCGACGCTTCAGTCTGATAAAAAAGTAAAATAAGGCTGAATACCACGGCTATGGACCTATTTGGAATTTTCATCATGCTCGCACTCACTCTCGGTTGAATATGGGGATTGGTAAAATTTAGGTGCTAATAGTATAAATACTTTTTTATTATAAATGTTATAATATTCTTTGAGCAATAATCGGCCCGTGGAAAATCAAGTTGCATATGCATTTAATTTTTATTAATCCTAGGCGAATCAAAACCGTATGAATGGAGCGACAATCATTCATAATGCCGGATAAATGAAACTGAAAGAAATTAAACGGAGAGAAATGAAATATGCAGAAATAAATTGTGGAACCTGTCACGTTTCATTTGATGCCAATGCAGGATGTCACCCAAATCCAAAACATCATCAGGAAGTTATGCGCTTTAGGAGCTCTAGATTCTCTTTTCTATCTTTCTCAAGAATCCTGGCGTTTTCTGCGCTCCGTTTTAAAGCTTCTTTCAAGGAGGCAGGATATCTTTGAAGATGCAGTTTCTTCAAATGGCCCGTTGATTTTTCCTGAATCGAACCATAGTTGATATTAAAGAAATTAATTGTGTAGCTTGTATATTCATTTGATTTCTTTCCAGAAACAGACTTGAAGTTCATGTAAGGCGATTGATATAAATTTGCCGGATAATTTAGATTGAGGCTTTGATTTATATAGCCGGCTTTGCCATTGATATTCACTATGTTGAGGCCATTTTGATTTGGCCAGCAAAAAACCTTTGCCTGGCTATTTTCGTCGATAGCTTCGTTATAGCCTGATTGCGCAATTACCGAATAGATCAGGCCTGCTCCTGTAGAAGATAAAAGAATCAAAAACAAGAATGCTTTCCCTAACATGGAAGACTCCTATCCTCCAAATGCATTTTCATTTAAATTCTGGTTAATCTGGTTATTTCCACCGTTGACATTGGCGATATTGATTCCATTTTGAGGAAGCCAGATAATTCCGCCTGCGCTGCCGCCAAATCCACAAAGGCCCAATGCATTCTGGTTCAGATTCTGGTTTATGGTATTTTTTCCACCATTAGCATTGGCGATATTGATTCCATTTTGAGGAAGCCCCACAATTCCGCCTGCGCTGCCGCCAAATCCGCTCAATCCGAATGCATTCTGGTTCAGATTCTGATTAATAGTATTTTTGCCACCATTAGCATTGGCGATATTGATTCCATTTTGAGGAAGCCAGACAATTCCGCCTGCACTGCCGCCAAATCCACTCAGGCCGAATGCATTCTGGTTCAGATTCTGATTTATGGTATTTTTGCCGCCATTGGCATTGGCGATATTGATTCCATTTTGAGGAAGCCACACAATTCCGCCTGGACTGCCACTAAATCCTGTAGCGCTGCCGCCAAATCCGCTCAAGCCAAATGCATTCTGATTCAGATTTTGATTTATCTGGTTATTCCCGCAAGCAGTTTCTTTATGAGGCATGCATTTTTGCGGCATTCCATAAAGACTTGCAGTTCCAGAGCAAATGCCAATTGAGATTACCGCGAATATGCAGGCACAAATAAAAATTTTTTTCAAATATACAGACATTGTCCTCACCATTTAGTATCATCCGCAAATCCTAGATTATCTAGGTTATTTTTTCGATAGTTTCTGATTGTATTATTATTACTATCTATCATTATCATGCCTTTGGCAAGATCATATATAAATAGATTTTACCATATCTAATATATTATAATAAATTTGTAATTCTTTTAAATATAGATCTTTTATCTATTAAATATCAAACAAATATTAACGGTTTTATTAGATAGGATCAATACCATATTAATATGATTATTGTTATAGGTCGAAATTAACCTACATTTAGTCGGAAACTTCTTTTCAAAAAACAATTTCAATATCTTATGAATAATACAGATAACATTATAAATTAACGATTTTCCCCGTTGTGTTCATGCAGAAACAGGACAATATTTTTTCAAAATACCATATCACCATTATGCGCGATTTGCCCACAGCAAATGGTTGACACATCCCAGCAATTCACTTTCTGAAGCAGGCTTGCAATTTGTCTCATCTCTCCTCGTAAATCGGTTTTTCCGGCACCAGGTAGATCGTCCAGAAGACCAGCGCGGTGACCAGCGCTTTGACGATGATGTTCGTCCAGACCATCTGATGCAGCGCCTCGATTCCCAGGACTCCGGCAAAGGCGATGATAGGAAACATCAGACTGTCCACCGGAATTGATATCGAGTTGGAGATAAAGACCCGCGTCCATTGCGGCCAGCTCTCTCTGCCGCCGCGCGTCCAGAGCTGGTATACCTTTGTATCTATCAGCTCAGCCACCAGCGCCGTGAGGATTGACGCCAGCACAATTCTCATCTGCAGGGAAAAGAGAAACTCCCATGCAGCCTGGCCTCCGGCGCTAGCCCAGTCAGTTTGCGCCGGCATCATGACCACCAGCTGGAAGTATAGAGCCGCGAGAAGATTGATTGCTGCTGAGAGCCAGATGGTGGTTATCGCCGCCTTCTGGCCGAGCTGCTTGTGTATGAGATCGCGCCAGGTAAAGGTCAAAGAGTAAATGAAGCCTGCGTCCATTACCAGGCCGCCGAAGTAGGTGACCTTGGTGGCGGCTATGTTTCCTGCCAGGGAGAAGAAGAGGTAAAGGCCGGATAGGATTACCGCAGCCTGAGCTTTATCAATTCTCAATTTTATCATGCATTCAACTCGTTCTCAGCCATTGCTCTTTCATATCCGCGAATGTGTCCGTCCTGATGCTTTCCCTGATCTCTTCCATGAAGGCAAACATGAAATGCAGATTATGCAGCGTAGCCAGCCGGAAATAGGACAGCTCCCTGGATACGTAGAGATGGTGGAGATAGGCCCGCGAGTAGGTGCGACAGGTCGAACAGGAGCAATTGGGATCGATGGGAGACGGATCTTCTTTGAATTTCGCCGACTTGATATTGATGTGGAACTTATTGTCTTTTAAGCCGCCCGATCGAGGCGAGAGCAAGAGGCTTCCCCTCCTGGCTATTCTGGTGGGAGAGACGCAGTCAAAGGTATCGATTCCCCGGGCCACGCACTCAAGTATGTCATCGATTTCCCCTATTCCCAGAAGATGGCGCGGCCGGTCGTCGTCCAGCCTGGGAATCGTCCAATCCAGAACCTGATGCATATCCTGCTTGCTGTTTCCAAGTGAGCCTCCGATGGCGATTCCGTCAAAAGGCTGGGCAGAGATGGCTTCTGTGCTCTCCCGTCTTAAATCCTCGAACCATCCGCCCTGTATTATGCCATAGAGAGCCTGATCACTATCATGATAGCGAATGGACTGCTCCGCCCAGACATGGCTTCTCTGCATTGCCCGCCTGGTATAATCATAATCCGAGAGGGGAGAAGTGCACTCGTCAAATGCCATGATGATATCGGACCCCAGGTTTGACTGGATCTTCATTGACTTTTCCGCATTCAGGAAATGCCAGGCTCCGTCTGAGAGGGACTTAAAGGAGATGCCCTCATCGGTGATCCTGGTCAGATTCTCTTTCTTCGCGGGCTTCGGCTTTGCTCTCCTGCTTTCACTATCCTTATCACTATCAATATGCCGTATGACGCCTCTTCTGCCATCTTCTTCTCCGGCGCAATCGTCATCATACCTCTTTCGGAAATCCTGATAAATGCCAGAAGGATCATCATCTTTGCCGGAAGAACTCATAGCATTGGCACACCGGCCATTTGATGCCAGCTCATCTGGAAAGATATTGCCTATCTTGCCGATATTATGCTCTCTGGCAAAGCCCAGGGAAAATGCCTGAAAGCCGCCGGAATCAGTGAACACAGGCCGGTCAAATCCCATGAAACGGTGCAATCCACCCATCTGCTTGATCAGCATATCACCCGGCATCAGATGAAGATGGTAGGTATTAGCAAGGGTGCACTGTGCGCCTAAACTATGCAGATCATCGGCGCCCAGAGCTCTCACGCTTCCCAATGTTGCCACCGGAACGAGATAAGGTGTCTGTATATCTCCCCTCTTGGTCTTTATCAGCCCAAGCCTTGCACGCGACTGATTATCCTTCTTTATAATCTCAAATGATAGTGCGCCCATGTCGAGTCTTCCTTTGAATTCAGCTGGCGGAAAAAGCTTTTGCATGATTATCCGAAACGAAAGGTTTTTTTGGCTATGGCTGGATATTAGAAATTAAGTTGAGCATTATTGCAGAGGCTTTAAGATGAGCATGCATAGCGGTGGTATTCTTTTATTCAGGTTTATTGGGGAAAAGCTGCAAGTGCTGCTCGTCCATCCTGGCGGCCCTTTTTGGTCAGGAAAAGATGAGGGCGCCTGGTCGATACCCAAAGGTGTATTTGAAGAGCATGAGAGCCCTCTTGAGGCTGCAAAAAGAGAATTCAAAGAGGAAACCGGATTCGAGGTCGCAGGGCAGTTCATAGACCTGGGGGAGATCTCGCAGTCCCGAAAGAAGATTGTCCATGTGTGGGCAAATCAATCAGACTTTGATGCCTCTAAGGCCAAGAGCAATAAATTTTCCATGGAATGGCCGAGAAATTCCGGATTGGTGAGAGAATTTCCAGAGGTCGATAAGGCCGAATGGCTTGATATTGAGACGGCCAGGAAAAAGATACTCAAAGGCCAAATTGGTTTCATCGACCGGCTCTTGGGATCTCTTAAAAAATAATAAATAGCTGAGGGCTATGCCATAGCTGCCTTAACCTTTTCTACCAGCTCCCTTTGTACTGCACTCCTGCGATCTCCTCCGCAGACAATGCCGCGCACACCGATGATGTCCGGCTGCAGTCTCCTGAGAAGCTCCAGATGAGCAAAGGCGATATTCCCGGCGATTGCTACCTTTAGACCATTGGCATGACCCAGATCAATAAAGTCATACAAGTCCTGCTCGCTCATGAAATCAAAGGTAGGCTTTCCGTCTTTTATGGCTGTGTCCACCATGACGACGTCCGCTCCGGCACTGGCTGCAGCTGCAGGCAGGAGGTGAGGCGAGATGGATCCCACTCGGGCGTAGTCTGAGTAGGCTGATGCCACTACCTTCTTTTCGGCATCGTAGTCCTTGACTGCTCGCACTATGCCTGCCATCATCTCTTCCGCCTGCAAAGGAGTCTTCACGCCTAAGAGGCCAGCTTTCACGTATTCGGCACCGGAGCTCGCTGCACCCAAAGCAGCCAGGCTTGCAGTGCCCGGCTTGAATTCCAGATCCCCGATGGTGGCGGAAACCGGCACCCGACCTCGAACAAGGTCTGCCACTGCCCGTATGGCCCAGGGAAAGTTCGCGCCAAGCGATCCTTCTTTGGGATTTTTTACATCTATTATGTCTGCACCGCCGGCCAGGGCCGCTTGAGCTTCTTCGATATTCATAGGGCTAACCAACAATCTCATATTCATCCAATCCCGAAGGGAGCAATCGTGCGATGCATCTTCGTCCTCGATATACTTAATGGTGCTGTTGTTCACGCCGTTCGCGGAGAGAGGGGCTGTTATGAGCCTATAGCCTGCTTTTCCAGAATCGTATCCTCATCCGAGCCTCTGGGCATTATACAGGAGATCCGCCCCAGAGAGGTATATATCGCCGACCTGGATCTGCTGATGGGCCGGGGCGATAATTTGCCGGTCATAGAACAGATCTCCTCTTGGACAAAGGCCATGGCCGATACGGGCATTTCCAGAGCATGCGAGCTGGACAATCTGCCTGCATCTGCATCAATTGTGCTGGGCACGGAGACGGCTTCGCTTTCGCTCATCGAAGCGGCTGCAATGAGAAAAGAGATAATCGTAAGCATTGATATGAAGAAGAGGATGATACTCTCTCGCGATCCTCAGTTGGCCGAAATGACGCCTCTGCAGCTTCTGAAGAGGTTAAACGACCTCGCGCTGCAAGGTGTCATCCTTCTGGAACTGGATAGAGTGGGCACATCTGCAGGGATTGATATGCAGTTTCTGGAGGAAGCCAGGGCCACAGCCGGGCATCCGCTCATACTGGGAGGCGGTGTAAAGGGAGAAGAAGATCTGATGGCCTTAGAGGAGATAGGCTTCTCCGGAGCATTGCTGGCTACGGCGCTGCACAATGGACAGATACCACTGAAGCGAGTGCAGTAATTGGACAGATCATAATTCTTGCAGCAGCATGTCATTGACTTTGCTTATGGTCTCCTGCATATTAGCGCCTTCCCTGGTAGTCTTATATAATATATGATTATCTTTGCTGGCCTCTAATAGATTGTTTTTAATGAGGATGTCCAGATAGGGATTTACAGTTCTGAAGTTGAGGTTTGCCTGGTATACGATCTTCGTTTTGCTGGCTCCGTTTAAGCATATTTCCAGTATTTTAGAAAATATCTCATGTTTGCTTCTCTTCATGATCTGACTTCCTGTATTTTTCACTTATCGTTAGAGATTATATGATCATATAGACGATTATGTAAAGTCAGAAACTACAGATCTGACCAACACTATTCTCCTTATAATTGATACGTATTAATAATCATTAGTTGGACCTGAGAACAAAAAAGAGAGGTGTATCGCGAAAAGCCGAAATTTAAAAAAACATTAATTTAATAAAATAAAATTAAATCCGATCAATTAACTTTAAATTGTTCAAGCACGCAATTAATCCTAATTATATGGTGGGTGGAAGAAATGACAAGCACAATTGATGAGTACAAAAGGCTCTTTAGAGAAGCCCATGTATCGGACCAGATGAAACTTTTCCAGCTTCACATTGCCATCTATCTGATTGTGAACATCATATGGCTGGCTCTTAACATGATGGGCACGATCACGATTGCTCCCGTTTGGGCTGTGTACTATTCGCCGGTTGGATGGGGCCTGCTGGTAATTGTGCACTATTGGTTCTATGTACGCGGCGCAGAGAACCTCTGCAAACTTCGGGAAGATATGGTGGAAGCAAAGATGCGATAGAGCTGCGGCCCGACTTTTCCATCTTTCTACCTTACCGAACTTCCTTTTTCCCATCGAATCTTCCATATTCTAGAGCGGTCTCACTCTGACACTTTTTTCTCAACTTAAACGCCCAAGGCGTTTATGGCCTCGATGAGCTCCTCGAAGGCTTCCCTCTCTATATCCAAAACCTCCTCTTCGGTCATGGAGATGCTCATCTCTCCATCTACGGTGAGCCTGTCCGGACCCCGAGCAACAATCCTTTCCCGGCCATCGCGTCCCAGCGCCTTCTTTATCTCCTTCTCATGGGCCAGGGTGCGGCCGGGAATGATGACGGTATCCTTGATTTCGCTGAGATCCAGATCCATAAAATCCTCAATGGTTATCAGGCAACCGACATCCTTGTTTACGGCCAGCACATTCACCTTTTCGCCCATTTGGGAGAATATGGCTGCAAGCAGAGGCTGTGCGATTCTGCTGGTTATGATTGTTGCACACCGGCGCAGAGGCGGCAGAAGAGAGACCATTTCCGGATGGCGAGCCAGGGCGAAAGGCGCTCCTGTGAGCGGGTCCCAGAGAGGAGTTCCAGTCACGCGCAAGCGATGTCTCGCTGCCATATCGGTGACAATTTCCCGAAACTCATCAACAGAATGGGGCGTTATGCCTTCGATGATAGGAGCATTTCCCAGGATCAGCCCCTGATCGCGAGCATTGGCAAACCTCATCAGGATCAGTCCTTTCGCACCCATCTCCTCCAGGTCGCGGCAGGTCTTCTCCAGCTCCGCTCCGTCGTTGACTCCCGGGATAAGAACCGCAGCAGCGTAAACCTCACAGCTCTTACAGAATATTCTGAGGCACTCAAGCGCAATCTCTGCGTTTTTATCGTTCATATACTGGCGGCGCAGCTTCGGGTTCGTGGAAAAAACGGTAAATGAGACCTCGGTCACTCCTGCCTCAACGAGTGCCCTTGCATCATTTGCGCTAGTAAATCCCTTTCCTGAGGTATAGCCCAGAGCCACAGGAACTATGCCCTGAGAGAGCATCTTTGTGAGGGGCAGAAGGTCAGGATAGCAGCTCAGATCCCCGCCACCGCTGATGACGACCTTATCCGGGATGCTGCCCATGCATTTCCCCGCCACCTCAAATGCGACAGCATCCATGGGCTTGAAGCCCGGATATCCCTCAACAATTGCGCGGGAGCAGTAATCGCAGCCCTTCTGAAAGGGCATGCAATGCTTGCAGCCGAATGGTGGGACGCTCTTTACTCCTCTGAAATAACAGTAGCTGCAAAAGCCTTTGCAATCCAAGCCCGGCCTTCCACCAACATCGGCAAGTATCTCCATGGCAAGGACCAGTTATGCGAAAGGGTAAATAGGTTTTGGGATTTATTGCATCTTTGTCAGGGGATGCATCCATATAGGGATAGGCATCCTTTGGCAGATCAAATGGCTTTCTGCGGATTTGCTGTCTCTTGCCGCAATCCACTTTGGTTAATGATAACCGATGGTGTTGATGATCAGCAGAGCCCATTTCTTGCGGAGAGCTTCCAGCGTGCTCATTAGTGGACACGAATCGATGAGAACTCAATAGAACTCCTGGAGATGGTGGACAAGAATAAGGTCATTGGAGCATTGCCATTTGGTAAAGGGGTTTTCAAAGTATGCTTGAAAGGAGAGGCGGTTCCTGCTGTGCCGGCGATGGAACAGATCGCCGATAAGCTGCTGGCGGGTTGAAGAGCCGAGCCATGAGAAAGATTTTTTAATGAGAAACCATGATCTTGAAGCCTGGCCAGAGGGAGAATACCCCTCATCCCGCAGTGCTTATCTCAACCATCTCCAAGGACGGCATCAGGAATTTGATGATCTGTTCTTCAATTCCCTGGGCGAGATGGATTTCCGAGAGCGAAGTCTTTGGGAGCAATGCCGGGATGTGATGGATGGGAGAAGATCTGTTTTATGCCAGAGAATAAATGGTTGGAGATGAAAATCTCAGGGATGGCTTGCGCTGGTTGTTCTGGCGCTGTGCAGAAAGCTCTTTCGAGGCTTGAGGGCGTTAGCAGTGCAAAGGTTGACCTGGCGAAGAAGACCGCGTACGTAGACTACGATCCAGAAAAGATCACTTTGCAGGATCTAAAAAATGCCGTGGAAAAGAGTGGATACAAGGTCGTTTGAATCCTTTTTTCTCCAGCGCAATAGTCAAAGGTCACTGGTTACGATCAGATGGCCGAGGATACAGCAGCACTGCAAATCACTAGCATAGACCGCTGGACCCGCAACCGAATTGCTTCTCAGCCCTTGATGAGCCCCTCGTCGCAGAATACCTTCCTTGCTTCCTCAAAGGAGAGGTCGGAAGGGGGAATGATGATATCTGAGGGAAGAATCTCCACCGGATCAAGGGGCTCAGCCAGTTCCTTGATGGTTGATATCAGATTGGCCAGATCCCGGACATATTCCGCTTTGCTCCCCTTGGAGACATGGTCCACAATCCGGTTGTCGATCTTGTTTATCTTTTGCACAAGGCTGTCGTCCAGGCGATACTGGCCTTCGCCCAAGATCCTGATGATCATTTCTTCAACTCCTCCTTCATTTTGGCCAGCATGTCATTGACGCTGCTCTGTGCCTTTGCCTTGGCTATTTCTCTGTCAAGATCATCGCCACCGGAGTAATCGGTCAGAGTTCCGGATTCGAGAAGCTCATCCAATGCGGCAGAGCGGGCGCGCATGTTCTCGGTCTTCGCTTCTGCCCTCTGCACAGCCATTCCCACGTCTGCCATCTCCTCGCTGATGCCCGTCACCGACTCGGTGATCTTCACCTGGGCATCGGCTGCGGAGTACTGGGCTTTGATGGTCTCCTTCTTGGTGCGGAAAGCCTCCACCTTGGTCGCCAGGCGGCTCTCTGCTTCCATAAGCTTTCTCTGCTGTTCTTGCAGGTCAGCGATCTGCTGGTCGAGCGTTGCCGCCTGAGCCTGCAGGGATGCTTTATTCTCTAGAGCCCTGCGAGCCAGATCCTCGCGTCCCGCCTGCAATGCTTCCCTTGCCTGGCCGTCCAGCTTGTCCAGGCTCAATTGCAGCTTGGCCTTTTGCAGATCAAGCCTCTTCTTAGAGGTGGCGACCTCTGCCACTCCCCTTTTTACATTCTGAAGCAGCTGGAGCTGTTTTTCATAGGACACGTCCAGGGTCTCCCTGGGGTCCTCGATCCTATCCATGATCTTATTCATCTTCGCCTGCACAACGGTACTCATACGATCCAAGAAACCCATATCTGACTCACCTAGAACTCTGCAATTGGCTTTATGTTTGATAAGCTTGATAATATGGATTATGTCTCCAACCTATTTATAGTCGTCCTCGATCTGCCCTCTGAAGTGCTGCCTGACTGGCTATCGAGTATGCCTTTTTGAGCAATACAGCCAAATTGTCCCGCCCTATTGAGATTGGAGCGTCTCCAAGTATTTTTAGGATGGCATTTTCCACCGGCGGACTTCTGGGATTGATCTCCAGCAAATCAAGCTCGCTTCCCTTTTGCCAGTAGCAATCCAGGCATTCTTCCAGGGATCTGACCTTGTCCTCAGTAGGAGTAATGGAATCATGGACAGACCCAGAAGGATTTTTGGAATCATCTTCAGCCCAGGAAGAGCGCAAATTTCGCAGCGCTTCGACGATCTCCTTTTGGGATTTGCCTCTCAGCTTGAAGATGAGAAAAGGATCACGATCAAACTGCTCCGCTAGCAGATAATAGACCGCAGCTATGTGCTTGCAGGGGTTTGACCAATCTGGGCAGGAACAATCGGTTTTCAGATCAGATTTCTTCTTGGGAAAGAGAGATATACCGCAATCGGAAAACGCTTCCTCAATTGTTTGCGGCATCTCGCCGGAGAGCAGACGGGCCGAGAATACCGCTTTGGATGCCATGTACGCTATGGCTTTCTCCCATTCTGCCGGGGAGAGGGGCAACAGTTTTATCGATACATCATAGGGATCTGGAAATGATCCCTGCACACGAGCCTTTACAACCCCCGGCTTTACATCGATGGAGATGACCTGTCCCTTTCGGGCATAGGATTTGCCACGAGTCAGTCTGGCTCCCATATCGAGGGACTCGAGAATGCTGACAAAGCGTTTTGACCACCAGGTTTCTCCTATGCAGCCACGCTTGCTTTTGGCCTTCAGCCCGTTCTTGACCTCCTTTGGCGAAGTCCTTTCATAATACATCCAGTAGGGGCTCATCTATCATCATCCTCGCTGCTTACTGCATCCCGCCGCAAGGAGAGCATATCTCTCAGTGCCTCATTGGAGAGCTCCGTCAGCCATAACTCACCGGCCCCTATTACCGATTCAGCCAGAGCCTTCTTTTCCTCTATCATCCGGTCTATGCTCTCCTCAAGAGTGCCGAGACAGACGAACTTATGGACAAAGACCCTCTTTTTCTGGCCGATACGAAAGGCTCGATCAGTAGCCTGGTTTTCCACGGCCGGATTCCACCATCGATCATAGTGAAATACGTGGCTCGCTGCAGTCAGATTCAGGCCAAAGCCGCCCGCCTTTAGAGATAAAATGAATATAGGCGACCCGCCTGCTTGGAACCTGTAAACCATATCATCCCTCTGCTTTCTGGTGGTCCCTCCGTGCAAGAACAGAGCCTCGACTCCCAGCTTCTCTTGAAGATGGTGTCTGAGCATGGCACCCATTGCCGCATATTGGGTGAAGATCAGGGCACTATCGCCGCCGGCCAGGACCTCATAAAGCATTTCTTCCAGGCGGGAGAGTTTTCCGGAACGGCCATCCAGATCGCTTGCATCCTGCAGGAAGAGAGCAGGATGATTGCAGATCTGCTTAAGCTTGGTCAGAGCGGCGAGTATCTGACCTCTGCGCTCTATACCTTCCAGAGACTCAATGCGGCTGAGCATCTCTTCAACAACAGCTGCATAAAGCGATGCCTGCTCGGCGGTGAGTGTGTAATTGACCCGCATCTCCATCTTTTCGGGCAGATCCTGGATGACAATTGGATCTGTTTTGAGCCGCCGCAGCACAAAAGGCTGAATGATAGCGCGCAGGACCTCGGAGCTCTTCTTATTTTTATATTTTTCAATTGGCAGAGCGAAATCCCTGCGGAAGGATTGAAATGATCCAAGGTACCCGGGATTGAGAAAGTCCATGATGGACCATAGCTCGGAGAGCCTGTTCTCAACAGGAGTACCGGTGAGGGCAATCTTCTGGCCTGAATGGAGCCGTTTTATGGACTGAGTCTGCCGGGCGGCCTGGTTCTTTATATTCTGGGCCTCATCTAAAATCACATGGCTCCAGGCGATGGCCGACAGATGTTCTTCATCTCTCTGAGCGAGTGCATAGGTGGTGATGACCACGTCTTTGCCCTTAGCCTCCTGCAGGAAGGCGGGACCTATGTTCCTATTTTGGCCGTGATGCAACAGGACCCGCAGGCTGGGGGCAAATCGCGCCAGTTCCTTTTGCCAGTTGCCGGCAACAGACATGGGGCAGATTAGAAGAGATGGCTGATGATGGGCTTTGGGCGAATCATTTTTATCCCGTTCATTCTCTATTTCACGCAGGAGAAATGCTATCAGCTCCACAGTCTTTCCCAGACCCATATCGTCCGCCAGACAGGCTCCCAGGCCTATGCGACGCAGATATTCCAGCCAGGAGACGCCACGCAATTGGTAAGGGCGCAGTGTACCCTGGAATTCATTAGGTGGCCGGATCTCCTCCAGACTGCCGGGATTTGCGAGTGATTTAAGAATTTGCTCGATCTGTCCCTCCGCCTGAACGCCGAGAACCGGCAAGGTTGAATCAACATCAGAGACCTTTTGGCCAGAAATACTATTGCCCAGGCGCAAAGCATCAGCCAGTGTCATCTCCCGGTCCCGGTTCTTCTGGAAGAAAGCAATTGCTGCCTCGATCTCTGTGGGGGAAAGCTCCATCCACTCGCCTCTTATCTGGACAAGCGGGATCTTGAGGCAGGAGAGCTCTTGAAACTCGGCTTCCGTGAGCACGTTATCTCCCAGAGAAAGCTGCCAATCGTAACTTATCAGAGAGTCGAGCCCAAAGAAGCCCGGTCCGACCTTCCCCTCTTTTTTAGCCGCGCCTTTGATCCGCAGCTTTATGCCCAAGCGAGAGCCGGGCTTATCCCACCAGGTGGGCAGTAGTATCCCGAATCCATTCTGTTTCAGGAGAGGGGCCGACTCCCGCAGAAAGGAATATGCTTGTTCAGTTTGCATATCCAAGCATGTGGGCCGAGCGTTCTCCAGGCATCTTTCCATCAGTGGAAATATCCTTGATGCCTTGCCAAGGTCTGCCAGGAGTCGCTCTTGGGGATTTTTCATCCTCTTTTTAAGGAAGGTGAGGGCTTGAGATTTGGTCTTCCAGACATCTTTTGCAGGAACTAATAAGCTTCTGTCATCATTTGCCTGGAGGAAGAAGGCAAGAGACCAGGCGGCTTTTTCACTTTCAGGGGACTCCAGGCGAAAACAGGTGCGAAAGGGTACATCCTCGATTTTGGGATGGATTTGGCCCGTCCAGGAATCCAACTTTGATGAAAAAGAGGCCAGCTCCCGGGCAGAAGCTGACAGGTCCGGCTCCTGGCCGGTAAGGGCCGAGAGGAACTGATTAGGCAAGGGGACGTTCTTGGGCCTGCGGCCCCGCTTAGCGGGCAAAAGGCTAACCCCATCAAGGCTACTGAGCACAATAGCATTCACAGCTCTATTCACATAACTATGGACCAGATGATTGGGCGTGGCCTGTCCAGGAGTCGTTAGGCTAAGACAGCTGGGCGGAAAGGAATGAATAAAAAAATTGAGGCGCTCTTGATCCGGCTCATCGATCACGACCTTCCAGACCGCCCTGTTTTTTTCGATGGCAGGCACAAACTGCTCTCGGGATACAAGCTCCAGAGAAAAGAGAGCTAGCCGTGACCAGAAGAACATGGAGTCAGCATAGGCGATGCCCGGCGGTTGATGGACTGGCAATTCCAGCATGAGATCTAAGGCCGGGCCGGGTGCTAAACCCAGAGCCGGAACAGAGTAAGCGCTCAACTGAGATGGTTTTTCAGACTGGTAGTCCTCTCGCAAGAGCCAGGGCGAAGGAAGAGGCCCGGAAATGAGTGCCGGAAGGCGCAGAGACAACGCTTCAACCCGAGAGCAGTCGCCGCTCCAGGAGACGGTGTTCATAAGAAGGTCTTTGAGCTCTCCGACCGGCAGTGCAAAAGGATGAGGCTGAGGCCGATTTTGCCTCTTTCTATGGCCTGATTTGCCTGCTAGGCAGAGGGGCAGAGCGGAGGATTCGGCCCAGATATAGAGAGTTTCCGTGTCCCATAGGGAGTGCAAAACCTGCATGGATTCGATTAGCGATTATGCTACCCTGGAAAAAAATGCTTTCAAGGGCCGAAATTCTATTTCTCCAGTATCTCGTACAATATCTTCATTCCCTTGGTGAAGGGGGGCATTCCGGAGGTGAGCAGAACCACTCTCAGGACATCCACAATCTCGTCTTTGCTGATTCCCAGCTCCTTCATGCCGCTCATCATCTGCTTTCTTGTCGCCCGGTCGTCGGAGGCGGCGGCATTGATCGCGATGGCAATGAGCTTTTGGGTCTTATAGTCCAGAGTTTTGCCGGTGTAGGCGGCCTCGTTAAGCTCTACTATGGCTTTGTAGAGGTCGGGATATTCGGTCTTGGTCCTGGCCATTCCTTCGCCGAAAAAGACTTCTTCTTTCATTGTTAATTCACCCTTCTACTACTATTCGTTCTTACACTTTATAGTTTTCTGACTATGGTTTTTATTGCCATAGCTAAAGGCGGCAAAGGAAGCCTGATATGAGCCTGCGAAACCCGTTCAGGAAGAACGCCCTCACTTCGGTGCTGCGAGGTATTTTCCATTTGCCTCCTGGAGAAAAAATTTCAGAGCCTTACAGCTCTACCATCTTGGCGCTGGTCACACCTGGCACGGCACAGAGCTTCTTCATGATATCATCGTTTGCCAGGTGATCCACGCTCAGGACCATGAGCTGCGGGAGGCCTTCTGCTATGCGGCCCACATGCATTCCACCGATGTTGATTTTCCCCTCGCCGAGAACCACGCAGCACGGACCGATGATGTTAGGCCTATCCTCGATGATCGCCAGCACCATATCACCCTCGGAGGGGATGTAGGTGTGGTACTCGTTGAGCTGGACGATGCGCTTTTCCTTTCCGGAAACAGTGCCCTGCAAGGTTGTCGTGTTGCCGCCCTTGGTAAGCTTCATGGTAATGGAGTTGCTGTACCCGTTAGCAGATTCGGTCTTGCTCTCCAGGAGCTTGATTCCCATCTCCTTCAGCGTCCTCTGGGCATTGACGAAATTGACGGAACCGCTACCCATGACGCAGCCGAGCAGTCCTACGATTGCGGATATGGTCACGGGCCTCGTGTCCTTCTCTGCCAGCGTTCCGCTGTAGACTAGCTCCAGAGACTCAAAGCCGGTTCCCACAAGCTGCCCGAGCAACGCGCCCATCTTCTCAGCCAGCTTCATGAACGGATCCATGACCGCCAGGGTTTCAGGAGAGATAGCCGGCATATTGATGGCATTGGTGGGCAGACCCCCTCTGGCGATGGCCAGAATCTGGTCAGCCACAGCCAGAGCCACATTGATCTGCGCCTCGGCGGTCGATGCTCCCAGATGGGGAGTGACTATTATCCTCTCCTGCTCCAGCATGGGATTTCCGGTAGGAGGCTCCTTGGTAAAGACATCCACAGCGGCACCGGCCACAGTTCCTTCCGCTACGGCCTTGGCCAGAGCAGCCTCGTTGATGATCCCGCCCCGAGCACAGTTGACGATGCGTACGCCGGGCTTCATTATCTTGAACTCTTCCTCGTCGATGAGGTTTCTCGTCTCATTGGTAAGAGGCGTATGCACGGTGATGAAGTCGCCGCCGCGAAGGACCGTCTCCAGATCGCCCATGGTGATGCCCATCTCCCGAGCCCTATCCTCGGTGACAAAGGGATCATAAGCCAGAATTTGCATGCCGAAGGACTTCATGCGCGTAGCTACTTCCGCACCTACCCGGCCAAGACCGACGATGCCCAGAGTCTTGTTGAAGAACTCGACACCGGTGTATTTCTTGCGGTTCCATTCTCCCTTATGCAGAGCGGCATTTGCCTGGGGGATGTTTCGGGCGAGAGCCAGCATCATGGCGATGGTGTGCTCCGCAGCAGATATGGTGTTTCCACCGGGAGTATTGAGCACAATGATGCCCCTCTTTGTAGCGGCCTCCACATCCACATTATCAATGCCTACACCCGCCCTGCCAATGACCTTGAGCCGGTCTGCGGCTTTAATGACATCGGCTGTGACCTTGGTTCCGCTGCGGATGACCAGCGCATCGTAATCCTTGATCTTCTCGATAAGCTCTTCAGGAGAAAGATTGGTGATGACATCAACGTCTGCTCCCGATGATAGCCTCTTTACGCCTTCCTCGGCCAACGAATCACTGACAAGAACCTTCATGAGCATTCCTTCCGGATGGCTTAAGATCTACAAGGATTTGATTCTTTCGAGACCGCTCAGCTCTTGACGATTCGTATCCGCCTCTGGTTGCTCATGAATTTTCTCAGGCCGAAAAGCCCTCCGGTCAGGAGCAACAAGATCAATCCTGCCGCCACCAGATACAGCCACGGAAAGGACGATTGCTCTCTCACATAAATCAGCAGGGCGAGATCCTGTTTTTTTGTCTCACCATTCTTTCCGTTCCGATAAGAAATCCGGCAAGGCAGAGCATAGTAACCGGAGGTTGCATTCCGGTCTGTGAATATCGATAGAGTCAGGGTTGCGCTCTCGCCCGGAGCAAGGCTCACATTCTCCTGGTCGTTTAGAACCATGAGAAATGGAGCGATTGGCAGGGCCTGCATCTGAACATCAAAGGCGGGCAGATCGCCTCGGTTGGCCAGGACCACTCCTAAGCTCGATTGCCCTCCAAGAAGCGCATCGCCCTCCAGTTCACCTTGCTCGATCCTCGGCCCCTGCATCACCTTAACCTGCAAGGGCAGCTCCTGCGAAGCTCTCTCGTAGGAAAAAACAAAATTGGGGGCGGCTTTCGATCCCGAAGCCGTCACCTGAGAGAGCCGGGAGTAGTTTATGCGCAGCTGCAGAGGATAGATTCCCAGAGCAGCTCCATCCGCCAGGGCCATGAACTGCACAGTTGCATTTTCACCAGCGACTAGAAGGCCGGCATTCTGCTTGCCTGAGAAGATCTTGATCTTTTCATCAGCGCTCTCAAGCTCAACCTGTATGTTGCGAGCGCTATTTTTATCGAAGCCGGGCTCAACCGTATCATAGGTGGGCGAAGCATTGTTTTGCAGCACAACGAAGATGCTGGATGGCCGGCCATCCTCCAGGTTGCCGCGGATCGATGATACCGCTAGAATAGGGCCGTCGGCAGAACTGTCCTCAGCCCTGGCGGAAGGACCGGTCGGCACAAAAAGAAGAAGGAAAAGAAGGATAATAAGGGGAAAAAGAAGACTGTGAGATCGGCAGAGAACCATTGCGGCTTTCATCGATCCCGGTAATGCACTGCGCCCTTTTATCTCTGCTGCCTGAATGCAGCTTGAATGCTGCCCTATGAATCCGCGGCAGCGATTTGCACTGCTTCCTCTGCGTCCAGTCCCTCGTGCACCACTGCACAGATGCGGCGGGAAGACGTTCCTGCCGATGGCTACTCCCCGCGCCCCTGCGGCTATTGCGCCTTCGACCATCCTGAGCAGATCCGTTTCCGAATCGATCCTCGGCCCCCCGGCTATGACCACCGGAATGGGGCAGGACTCGACCACGCGAGCGAAACTGTCCTGGTCTCCGGTGTAGTTGGTCTTGACGATATCAGCGCCAAGCTCTGCCCCCACCCTGGCAGCATGGGCGATGTACTCCTCAGAGTATTCGTCCTTGATCTTCTTTCCCCGAGGGTACATCATGGCCAGGAGCGGCATGCCCCATTCCTGGCAGTTCCTGCTGGTCTCGCCCAATGTGGATAGCATGTTGCTCTCATCCTCTGCCCCCACATTGACGTGAATGCTCACCCCATCTGCTCCGATCTTCAGAGCTTCTTCAACCGTTGCCACCAGAACCTTGTTGTTGGGATCAGGCCCCAGAGCAGTGGAAGCGGATAGATGGATGATCAGGCCCAGATCCCGGCCATATCCGCGATGGCCGAATACGGCAGCTCCCTTGTGAACAATAGCCGCATCCGCTCCCCCGGAGGCCACGGCATCGGCGATGGCCTTGACGCTCTTAATGCCCTTAATTGGACCGACTGTAACCCCGTGGTCCATGGGAATGATGACTGCGTTTCCTGTGCGGCGATTGAATATCCTTTCCATGCGTATTGATGATCCTCTCAAGACTTTCCATCTCCATCCGGCAATTGTTGCTTTGTAGCATCTCGTATGACATTTAGTCCTAAGTTAGATTTGGCCATTGCATTGTCTAATGCATTATATAGTACATTAAAGCACTTATTAATACTACGATGTACATGTTATCCATATTTATAGTTTGCCTTCCTCAGCAAACCTGAAATAGTGGCAAGCTGCCCTATCCTGGGAGTGAATTTCATCATGGGCGGCAGTATATCTCGATCTACCGGTTTTAGAAAGGATTTGAGAATGTCCGGAGCTGCAGCATTAGCATTCTCTTTGCTGTCGGTTGTCTTCCTGAACTTTCTGATTACATCGGCAATGGCAGGCACAGAGACCGGCGAGTTCTGTCCTACCTGTCCGGATTGGACAGATCTTGACGGCTGGCTGGCCAAGAAGGATGCCTATGAGCGGGAGCAACTGAGCGCCCAGCAAAATAGCGGCCAGTCAACTGTTCAGGTAAACGGGCAGACGGTGAGCGCAGCGTCCACCGCTAAATCATCTCCTCCTGAGAAGGGATATCAAGAGCCAAGTCTCATCACCAGTCCCTCCGCTCTCAAAGCCGATCAGGCCACTGGAAATCAGGCCAACGGCGACCGGGTTGTTCTGGATGTGAGGGCAGGGCCTGATTATTCCTCCGGGCACCTTCCAGGAGCGAGAAATCTGTACTGGAAGAGCATGCAGAAGAAAGGAATATTCGATCCGTCTTCTGCCAGGGAGGCTTTGGAGCGCGCGGGTGTGAGCCCGAGCGACAAGCTGCTCATCTACGGCGACTCAGGCGAGGGTGACTATTTCGTCTTCTGGGCCCTCTGCTATCTGGGGCAAAAGGAGGTGAGCCTTTTGGACGGAGGCGCGGATGCCGCCCAGGCGGCAGGAGTGGCCTTTACCATGAATGCCCTCTCTCCCCAGCCAAGCAACTACACCAACCACGCAGTGCCCTGGCTCCTGGTGACTCCTGATGGCCTGAAGAGAATACTGGAGCAGGCCGACACCAGAATCCTGGATGCTCGCGACTTCTCCGAATACGGCCAGAGCAGGCTGGGAAACGAATCTATCTGCCTGAGCCAGGACAAGCTCTTTGACAATTCCCGGATCAAGGATGCAGCAACGCTCGAGGATCTCTTCAACCGTCGCCTGGAAAAGACCGGGACGGTCATCGTCTACGGCACGCCGCAAGCCTACTCCCTTTTCTACAGCCTGAGGCTCATGGGCTACAATGCCACTCTGCTGGAGGGCGACTGGTGGAAGGAGACGAAATGGGCAGTGAGCAACATAAGGTAATCATATATTTTTTATCAGCGATTTGACCGCCATCTCGACCGCCCGAGCAGAGCCTCCCTCCGGCTGCCACCCCAGCCTCTTGATCTTTTCAATGGACAGCTGCATGACCTTGACGTCTCCCTTCCAGCCCCTGCCATCAAAGCCCCCGGTGTAGCGGTAGCGCACATCATCCAGGCCCATCTGACGGCAGACGATATCCGCGATCTCGGTTACATCAATGCAATCCTCAGTGCCGATGTTGAAGACGTTGATCTGCTCGCCAGAGTGCTCAACGCAGTGCAGCATGGCCTGCACGCAATCAGATACCTCCAGGTAGGACTTCCTCTGCCTGCCGGAGCCCAGGATCTCCAGCTCCGCGGAATTGTTCCGCAGCTTTCTGATGAAATCCACCAGGACGCCATGCGTGCCCCGTTCCCCTACGATATTGGCAAAACGATAGATCCAGGACTGCATATCGAAGGTATGGCAATAGGAGGAGATGAGAGCCTCGCAGGCGAGCTTTGAAGCGCCGTAGAGGGATATGGGCAGGAGCGGGCCATAGTCCTCGGGTGTAGGAACCTCAGTAGCTTCGCCGTAGACCGTGGAGGTAGAGGTGAAGGCGATTCTTTTTACACCGCTCTTTCTCATGGCCTCCAGAAGGTTGTAAGTGGCCATCACATTCTGCTCCAGGTGGACGCGAGTGTCCTCTGCTCCCAGTTTGACATCCGGATTGGCAGCCAGGTGAAAGACCATGTCCACTGAATTCAGAGCTTCATCCAGAACGCTGGGCGAAAGCAAATCTGCCTCAATCAGGCGGAAACTGGGATTGCTGAGATGCGGGGCGAGGTGCTCTCTCTTTCCCGAGCTGAAGTTGTCGAGGACTGCTACCTTATTTTCCTCCAGCAGAGCTTTAAGGAGATGGCTGCCGATAAAGCCGGCTGCGCCGGTGATGAGAATTGATTTATCACTTATCTTTGTGCGACTTGCTGACATCAAATACAGTTTTTGTGAGATGGGCAGATATAAGTTGTTATCTAGCGACTGGCAGTGCAGCGCCCCAGAAATTTGCCGGCATTTTGGCTTCGACGCTCTGGGGTTTCGCTTGAGGCCGAACCCAGATTGAATATCATGTGAATATCATGGGTCACTCTTTTTTTAGCGGGATGCTGCGCGCGAAAAAACGCGCCGTGAGGTGCAAGCCCACCTCAAAGTCGGGCAGATTTGGAAATGGATTGCAGAAGGTTGATTGATCATTCACGGATCCTCATGAATCATTTCGTTCTCTTGCAATTTCTCCTGCAATTTTTCCTGTATTTAATAAAGAATCCTATGGCCACAATCAAACTGGAAAATGATACTGCATTGGCTACTATGAGGATATTGTCACGAATGTGCAATCCATAGAGCATCCAGAGCAGCATGCCCAGGCAGAACTGGATGAGCATCCATAGACTTACATCCTCTACCGACTGCGTTTTGTGGATCTTGAGGATCTGAGGCACAAAGCCGAACATGGTCAAAACGGCTGCACTTGATCCGACCAATTCCCATAGCATGAAATCTGGGGAGGATATGATGGTATATTAGCATCGCTATTAGCATTTCACCGAATCATAAATCAATCAATCAGTATCAGTCCGAAGAGTTCCACCATTTCCTTGCTGTCCTTGAGAACCCGGGGCTTGAAGCCGGCGTTTTGAAGGGTTTTAAAGACATCGATGCCGCATGCCTCCATAGATGGGCGCATGATCTCTTTGTTCCTGCATTTTATGCTATCCAGATCGAAGACCGCCTGATCCTTCTTTTGTATCTCTCCGATGACGCATGTGTCACAGAGAGTGCAGGGCAAGGCGTTCATGCCTAACGCCTTGTAGTATCCAGCCAAAAAGGCGGTCCTTTCCAGTTCGGCCACGGTCTTTTGCATCTTGGCCGCGGAATTATTGAGCGCACGACCGGCGTGTTTGGCAGATAATTTAGGATCTGGTTTGGCCTCAAAGCGGACCAGAACCGCATTTCTATATGCAGAGAGAACCGCTCTGGTCTCAGATGGGGTAGGTGTAAAAGGAGGACACCCTAAATGATTTCCATAATTGTTGCAGCCATATCTGCATTTGAGCCGCACCCAATCTGAGACTACTATCATCTCCGTAGGTATGAGCCGCAGATCTTCATGAACGACCTTTAACTCGGAGAGGAGGCTTTCGAGGTCTTTATTCATCGCAACCATCTTCCATAATAGCTAACCTATACAGTTCGAAAATATATCATTTTCTCATTTCATCGCCGCTTTTGACCTATGTTCTCTGAACAGCTCGATCCAGACGTTTACCGCAGAGATGCTGATCAGATTTAATGTGGTGGCTGCATACCAGAGATAGGATTCAAACCGATTGAGCAAGACAATCCAGCCGGACCAGAGAACGAAACATATTATTGAAAATGTGACCAGTGTGTCGATGGCCAAAAAGAGTCTGGCCTGATCAAAATGCTTTCCCGCCTGAGCTATGGTGCAGTATTCGATGGAAGACTGCCTGCCTGTCAAGTCCAAGAAGACTCTGGCTAGATTCATGAGCAAATCAGCAACTGACCAGGCAATTATCAGCCATCCCAGCGCCAGCAGGATGGAATTCGGCTCGCCAGCCCGCAGAGCAAGCAGGCCGAAGAGCAGCTTGTAGGTGCAGAAGGGAACTCCAATGGTCAGAGCCTGAAATGTGACCGTCATGAAGAACTTCTGTTTGGCCCATTTTTTCAGCGGCATTGCCTGATCTTCCATGACTGCTATGCAGGTGCTCTTTGCCAAAAAGCATTTGCATGCTATCCTTAGGGTTTTGATCGCTATCGCGATTTCGGATTCCGCAGGATTAGACCAGTTTTTCCTATTGTTATCTTTTCATGACCAGCAGTTGCTGCCAATGATAGAGCCACGGCTTCCGATACACCGGCTGCATAATTCATTGCGATCACGATTTCCCAATCATGGGGAGAATTGCAGCAAATTATGATAAATTCATGGGGCACAAGCAGATAAAATTAAGATCGATCAATATGGAGACGATTATCTCAAAATGGCTTTGTCAACAAATAACTAAATAACACCAATTGAATGTTTCCTCCTTTATGTATTTTTTATTTGAATTAATTTTAAGTTATGATAAATTCAATCATAGTATTGAATTATAAATCTTTAGAAATAGACATATAGAACTCATTTAAACAATATGGCAACTCTGCGGTAAAATTAATTACTAAAGAAAAATTCTTATACTAAAAGCACAATATCACAGATCGAGGATTATGCTGGCAGGACTAGACTTGAATATTCTTCTCGCCGAGGACAACCCTATAAACAGGAAGATAGCCTTGATTGCTCTTAAAAAGCTTGGCCTTAAGGCAGATACCGCCGAGAATGGCCAGGAGGTCCTGGTGGCTATGGAGGAGCATCATTATGATCTGGTTCTCATGGATATCCAGATGCCAGAGATGGATGGAATTGAGGCGACAAAAAATATCCGCAAGAGATGGTCACGGGGCCCGAAGATTATAGTCATAACCTCGATCGAAGCAGAGATGTGCCGGGATCTATGCTACGATGCGGGAGCTGATGATTATCTGAACAAGCCTGTAAAAACGGATGAGCTTGGGGCGGCAATTGAGCGCAATATGTGCGACATCGGCCTGCATTCGGCAGCTAATGCTCAAGCTCTCTATGTATGAGTTGAGAGAGCATCAGTAGATCTCTTGAGATCTTCTTTCATCTGCATATAGACCTCCCGGGTCAGCTCTCCTTTTGCGTATCTCTCGTCCAAGATCTGCTCAGCTGTAGTCCTTGCCTGTGCACTGCTCTCTGCCCTCTCTGTAGCGATGCGGTGTCCGGAATCGCGCAGGATCAGATAGAGGATAAGAAACAGAATGCCCATCCAGGGAATCAAGATCGGCAATCCCCACAGGAGACCATTCATGCCTCTCTTCTCAGCGTCCTTATAAACAAGGTAAGCTACAGCTAAAGAGACCAACCATGAGAGGACAGTTCCAAATCCCATGAACGGGAACCAGTCGAACATATAGTCCATCATATGATAATATGGCATATGAATTCCTCTTTATCAGAATATCAGGATAATCGCTCATTCCAACAGCTCATCCTTTGCGCTCATTGTCGACTTCTGACAACATAGAGTCCGACATTTAACTTATAAAAAGATGTGGTACCAATTCTGCCACTCCTCAGGCCGACTGCTTCTTAGCCATCTGCCTTATCTTATCCCAGCCGGTCCCTCCCGCCCTGAGAGGATGATCGAGAACCACATCTATGAAGCCAAATATGACGGGAGCATAAACGGCATAAAAATCGCGAGCAAAGGATAAAGCCTCCCCAAGATCCTGGAAGTGGCGGGTCTCCATCTCTTCACCAGTTCCGGCTTTTACAGTTCCTATGCTGCTATCGGCCACAAAACTGGACATGCCGCATGAAGCCTTGGGAGGCTGCACGGCATCGATGTTGACAGGAACGCACCCATAGAATTCGTAGGCATAGCGCAGGAGATCCTCTCGCGTCTCCAGGCCTTCCATTCTTGCCTCCTCGCAGATTTCCTCATCAAGAAAAGCGAATTGGGGAATCAGCCCGGCCTCGATGACGTAGGAGAAGCCCCCATCATTGCCGGAAGACAGGTCAACAGCCTCCAGGACCAGGCCCAACCCCACCGACTCACCATGACCAAAATTGCATTGCCAGCGATCGCTTTCCAGGTAAATCTGCCGCTCGTTTAAATCTGTTATGCTAAGCATCATAAGCAATATTATTACTAGTCCATAATAAGCCTTTTCGATTGAATTAAATTGATTTCAATGTCTCTCTGATAAACAGCTTTGCGCTTCTGACTGCAGCCACATCAGCAGCAGAATACGCATTATTTGACTTATATCTATTTGCATCCGGCCTGACCTCTTCAATCGCCTCTTTCAGGATCTTCATGGTCCTGACCGATCCGGGGCACAACTCATTGACCACTACTCTGTCCTCGGACCCATAGATTCCCAGAAAAGGAAAGATGCGGCAGGACCAGGGACGCAGCTGATAAATCTTGCAGCCTTTTGCTGATTGGTCATAGAATTTGCAGGGCAGTATATGCTTGAAGTTGTACACTCCCGCTCTCTGAGGATCCTTGATGGTGAACTTCTTAAGAGCCTTATTGAGGGGGATCTTGAGGCCCCTGGCCAGGAGAGCCACGTCCTCCTGCCGCAGCCGTATCGGGTCTCCCGTGGTGCAGCAGTTCCCGCACCTCTGGCACTCAAAGATAATGTGGCAGGCCATGCGATAATAGTCAATATCAGTGTAGGAAGGTGCGTCCAGCTCCCTGAAGATCTGTTCATCCGGCAGGGATGTGGCCAGGAGAAGCTGCGAAGCTACAAATTTCGGGTCCCTATTAAGATCCATCATTTTTCCTTTTATCTTGCTGATTTTGCCCTGAACTTTGCATAGGCATCCTTTTCAATCTTGCCCTTCCTAGCAGTAGGTCATGTCCAGGGAGATCGTCCTCATCGGCAGGTCCAACGTCGGCAAATCCACCCTCTTTTGGCAGCTCACGGGAAAAAAGGTCCGGATCGGAAAGCGTCCCGGAATCACTCAGTACCCCTTCAAGGCGAAGGTCGGGGACGTCTATTACGTAGATATGCCCGGATACGGTTTCATGCTCAAGGCCACCCGAGCCGTTCAGGAGAAGACCAAGGACCTGATTGTCCATTATTTCGAGCAGAATGCGCCTGAGATCCTCCTTGCCATACAGGTAATAGACGCAGCCTCATTTCTGGATATCGCCGATCGCTGGGAAGGGCGGGGAGAGGTGCCTTTTGAGATTGAGCTCTGGCAGTTTTTGGAGGATATGGGGCTCGATGTTGTCCTGGCTGCAAACAAGATGGATCGCATAGCCAAGGTGGACGTGGATGGAGCACTGGACCTGATCGGCGATCGGCTGGGAATGATGCCCCCCTGGACCCAGTGGACGGACCGGATCGCGCCCATCAGCGCTAAACGAGGCCAGATCCAGCCGCTTCGGGATATTATCGGGAAAAAACTATCAGATAAGGCAAAAGAAGGATAATGGCTGAATAGCGTCAATTGTCTTGCCATTCCGTTCTATGTCACAACCCGATAGTACGCCAGCCTGCGGGCATGGGGCCGGAAGATATCAAGAAGTTTCTTCTCCTCCTCGGCTGCCAGAGGCTGAAAATGTGCTCCCGCTCGAGCTAGCGCCTCTACCTCCCTGGCGCTCCTGCAGCCCACGATGGCAGTGCTGATCTGCCGGGAAAGGGCAAAGCGCAGGAGCAGTTCTGCTGTCACCCCAAATTGAGGGGAGATGTAGTGCGAGCCACCCAAGACCTTCATGCCGATGATCGCTAGACCGCGATCCTGAGCTGCAGCCATGACGCGATCCAGAAATCCGCCCAGGAGAGCTTCAGCAGGGTTTACGGGGAATAGGACGCTGTCCACTGGCCATTTTTTCACAGCGTGCTCCAGAATTTTGGGATCATGATGGCCAGTCACTCCCAGATAGCGCACGATGCCAGAATCCCTGGCCTGAATAAACGCCTGCAGGGCTCCTTCCGGTCCCTCGATCTCCTCAATATCCTGACGTGTCCGAACATCGTGAATCTGCCAGAGGTCCAGCCTCTCCAGGCCCATTATCTCCAGAGTCTCTGCCAGGTCTGCCTTTGCGCCTAAAAAAGTGCGGGAAGCTGATTTGCTGGTCTGAAATATATTCTGGCGGTGTGCCTGATTCCTGCGCCAGAAAGCGCCGTAATAGCCCTGGCTGCCAGCATAGGCCTGGGCGGAATCAAAGTAGGCTATGCCCTGAATGGCAGCCTGCTCGATCACAGCTTTCGCCTCCTGCTCGCGTCCGTAGGTGCGCAGTACTCCTTCTCCACCCAGGCCGACCTGGGTAACGCGCGGGCCGGATTTTCCGAAAGGCCTGGCAATAATAGTCATAACGATTCACTCTGCAGGATATATTTACGTCGGAGGATAAAAAGGAGATGGTTGTCGATGCTGGAAACCGTATTTGGACTGTAATTTGAACTGAATATACAGAGTCGGTATCTGTAGAGCACTGAAATTATTTTCGCCTATCATCCAGGGCACTATACTTGCGAACCAAAAGCGTTATACATCCCCATTCCTCTGTGAGGGTGGTGAATGTGCATTGGATAAGCTTGAGCTGGTGATGAGAAATACTGAAGAGATAGTGACGGTAGACGAACTCAAGGGCCTTTTAGAGCAGAGTCGCAGGCCGCGAGCCTATGTCGGCTACGAGACGAGCGGCAAGGTGCATCTGGGCCATATGCTCACTGCCAATAAGCTCCTGGACCTGCAGAAGGCAGGCTTTGATGTCGTGGTCCTCCTGGCAGATCTGCACGCCTTCCTCAACGAAAAGGGATCCCTGGAAGAGGTGCGGAAGATAGCAGACTACAACCGGGACTGCTTTATGGCCCTGGGCCTGGACCCGGAGAGGACGCAGTTTATTTACGGCACAGACTATCAGCTCAAGCCTGACTACATGCTCAAGATCCTGCAGATGGCCAGGAATACCACCCTCAACCGCGCCCGGCGGAGCATGGACGAGGTGAGCAGAAATGCGGAGAACCCCATGGTCTCGCAGATGATCTATCCGCTCATGCAGGCCATCGACATCGCCGACCTGAAGATCGACCTGGCGGTAGGTGGCATCGACCAGAGGAAGATTCACATGCTGGCCCGCGAGGAACTCCCGCGCCTGGGCCTGCCCGCGCCGGTGTGCATGCATACCCCGCTCATTCCGGGCCTGAACGGCGAGAAGATGTCCTCCTCCAAGGGAAACAACATTGCAGTGGACGAGCCGGCTGAGGACGTGGAAAAGAAGATCAAGAGCGCCTACTGTCCAGCCAAAGAGGTGGAGAACAATCCTGTCTTGGCCATATGCAAGTATCACGTCTTCCCACGCATGGAAGCGGGCATGACCATCAAGAGGCCGGCCAAGTTCGGAGGAGATGTCTCTTACCAGAGCTACGAGGCGCTGGAGGCAGACTTCGTATCCGGGGCGATGCACCCCATGGACCTCAAGAAGGCGGCGGCGGAATGCATGAACGAGATACTGGCGCCGGTGAGGGAGAAGATGAAAGGGTGAAGAGCTAATAATATCTTTATCAATTTCATTTAAATTACTCTACTTTCCAACTTTTCCAACGAATTATAATATAGCTTCAATATAAATGACAATGAGTATCCTTAAAGCGATTTTACTTATCTAAATACCCCCCAAATTCATCCACGCTTGCCTCCCGACTATCAATTGTTGTGAGGTTCAGGTTCATCCCATAGATCGCAGAAAAGAAGCATTGCTGAAGATAACCAACCGAATCCGAGCAGAAGCAATTCAAGATCTTAGGACTGAGGCTAACGACTTCTTAAGCCAAATAATTCGAGGTGCAGAGGGCTGTTTTCAAGGCTGCATCGATGAAGCAAAAACTTGGAAAGTAGAGTTTATTTACTATTCGGCTCTTTTTAGCTATGAGGAAAAGATGAAAACGCTTCAAGAGATCGAGAACATTATTAGAGCTGAAAAGCCGACCCTGAGACACAGATTCAAGGTTAAAGAGATCGGCATCTTTGGATCGTTCGTGCGAGGCGAACAGAAGGATACCAGCGATCTGGATTTGCTCATCGATTTTGAGGAGTCGCCCGGCCTCATTCGTTATGTAGGATTGCAGAACTATTTGAGCGACAAGATCGGAGAGCGAGTGGATCTGATCACGAAGTCGGGCCTTAAGCCAAGAATTAGCGAGCATATCATGAAAGAGGTAATTTACGTATGAAGGAGCGGGATTACGCAAGTTACATCGAAGATATCATTGAGCACATGAATTATTCTGAGGAATTTATAAAATGCATGACTTTTGAAGAATTCGCAAAAGATAAAAAGACCATCTTTTCAGTTACAAAGTGCATCGAGATTGTTGGAGAAGCCACAAAGCACATTCCCGATTCGGTTAGAGAAAAATATCCTGAGGTTCCCTGGCGCGAAATGGCGGGAATCAGAGACAGACTTGTTCATGGTTACTTCAAGGTAAACCTGGAGATCATTTGGATGACTGTGACTCAGGAATTTCCTGAACTCAGGCCCATGATAGAAAAAGTATTGGATGACGCAGACATCTAACTAGAAAATGAATACATCCAATTCATCTGCGGCGAATGCTATCGATTTCTATCTCGAAAGCTTTGGCCCGAATGAACTCTCCGCCGCAGTCACATCCTCCACGCGCGGTGGTGAGGGCGCGGGCGTGGGCAGGCCCGCTGGCTAGCGGCCCCGCTTGCTTGCGAAGGCGGCGCATGGGGATGCGCGGCGAGCAGAGGAGTGTGTCACGGTCCAAGAGCAACATGCAGAAGAGACTGCCTGGCCTTTTAGAATGAAATTTCTGAGACTGAATTGAATAAAACGTCTGGAATCGTATATATATCAATACTCGGCCAATAGGCTGCAATATATGCTCAAGATTACCCCATACCTTGGAATCATGGTTTTGATTGTCTCCATTGGCGGCATATTTTATCCTAAGCTGGGCTACTTTCTCTTGCTGGTCTTTGCCAGCCTGATGATAATCGCTCCCTTTCGAGGACGTTGGTTCTGCGGAAATCTCTGCCCGAGGGGAAGCTTTGTTGATTTCTGGCTCGCTCCCCTCAGCCGAAAGATGAAAATTCCGCCAAAACTGAGGAGCATGTGGCTGCGAGCACCGATCTTTGCAGCTCTTATGGGATTTATGATCTTTCGCATTGTACAGACGGAAGGCATTGTGGACAAGATTGGAATGGTCTTTGTTACGCTCTGCATTCTGACCACTTCAATTGCCATTCTCTTTGGTGTAATCATAGCTCCCAGAACCTGGTGCTCCTTCTGCCCCATGGGCACGCTGCAGAGAGCAATAGGTGGAAATAAGTACCAGCTAAAAGTAGACAGACAAAGATGCATCGAGTGCAAAAAGTGCCAGAAGGTCTGCCCTATGCAGCTTCCTGTCTCCGAGATTCTGTATAACCCGGACTGCATAAAATGCGGCAGATGCATTGAGGCCTGCCCGAAAGATGCCTTGAGTTTCGGATGATCCTTCGCGAATTTCTGCTTTTTTTGGCTTGTTAAATCGCAAATGGCGAATTTCCCTGACCGCGGGCAAACGAGAGTCTCGGTTGAGATATTAAAACGCTCATGCAAGTTTGCCTCATTGCTTTAACCTCATGTGGATCAATTATATATCCAATAACAGCTACGCTTCTAGCTATGGTATGATTCCATGCGAGCTTCAAGTGCAACTTGGATGATCGATCACTTCTCCCTCGGGGAGATTTCGGATTCGCCAGACGATTCCACCGAGCAGGGAGGTAACACCTCGAACCTGTCCGTCGAGATCCAAACCTATGGGTTGCGAACCGATGCAAGTTTGGGCCAATGAAACGGAAAACCGAAAATTCCCGCAAAACGCGCCCCGATGCCAGAGGGCCACGACAGCGCAAAACGAAGAAGCAGCATGCAAGGGCCACCATTCAGGGGTTGGGAGGAGTTCGCATATTAAATAAAAAGCGCATTTCATGATTCGGAGGTGAAGGCGACTCATGTGTACTGTTGGAGGCGGGCCGGATATAGGGAATATCGAGACGTTGGCTGCCAGAGATTATGTGTGTCAGGACTGCAAGAATCAATTCAAGGGGATGGGCAGAAGGCCCATGTGTCCTGCTTGCAAATCGAGGAATGTCAAGGCAATCTAATGGCCAAACATATCCATGCATATCAGCATAAAGGATGATGAGATAGCTTATCTCGCCGGCCTTGGGGGCACTTTAGCTATTGCCAAGACGAATGGGAACTTTTTTTATCTGGAGACTGAGTCGGAAGAGGTCGTCCTCTTCACCGATCCGGTGGATTTAATAGTGGCTTCTTCTTTCGGCGTAGGCCAAAAGGTAATGCGGGGCCTCTGCTGCACCATTTATCAGCTTCGTGAACTGGGCGCACCATTGATAGTGCTCCCAAAAGGCCATCCCGCATCATCCCGCTTGAAGACGATAGTGTCCATCGGCAGCAGCACCCATTTGAGCTGCCATATAGAACCAGGGACGCATCCTGAGCAGGATGTGCTCTGCGGGTCCACGGAGTTTAACGGAATGCAAGTGCTGGGAAATCCAGGAGGCGCGGAGATAATCGGCTGGGCTCAAACGGAATGCGAGATAATTGTGCGGAAGTTGTGAGATGCATGAGCATAGATTTGACTGATCATTTGGTGACTATTTGGTGACTGTTATGGAGGAGATAAAAGAGGGCAGCCTAGTCAGGTACAAAGGTACGGGCTCCATCGGCAAAGTAAAGGTGCTGAAGGTAGAAGACGATGGAGAGACATGGGCCTATTTGGACAGCACCGGCCTTTACTACCGCCTCGATACTCTGGAGGTAATCGAGAAGGCTCCGGATAGAAGCGATCTGGAGGGCATGACCATCGAGCAGATCCAGGAGAGGTTCAGGCAGACACAAGAGATGATGGATGCGGCCAAGATGCAGGACGACAATCTGGAGACTGGCGGATAGATAGCAAGAGATGCAGAGAAAGATATGCAGAGAATCGGCCTGGTAGTGCACGGCCCGGAGATCATAGATAGCGGTTGCGCTAGGTCCTTGATAAATTACCTGAAAGGACTGGGCAGCGTTTTTGCCGTTCTGGGGGGGACGATGGGAAGGGTGGCGGTCATCGATGCCGGCCTGGAGGATGCAATCACCATCACCCCCAGGAGGAGTCCCAGTGAATCCATTCGGGATTTGCAGGATTCATCTGATGTCATTTTTCTTCTCAACCAGGCCAAGAGCCGGGTGAGCGGCCTCGTCTTTTGCACAATGGTGGCTGCGGCAGCAGGAACCGAGAAGCCCCTCATTGCAATTGACTGCGGAGGGAGATTCGTAATCGTTCTGTCCAAAGACGATGGCGGTCTGGCTGAACGGATCGCCTGTGACCTGGGCCTGGACCTATTGCCAACTCCTCTGCTTCCAGGTGCATCCCTTGGAGAGAAGAACACCATTAGGGCCATCTCGGCGGTTATTCCCGGCGAGCTTGTCTCGATAAATGGGATTGTTATCGGCAGGGCCACGGAAAGCCATGTCGAAATAAAAACCGAATGCGGCAGGATTGTAGGCCTGAAGGGCATTAAGCCTAAAGAGCACGGCCTGGAGAAGCTATCCTCTGCAAAGATCGATCTTGGAAAGGCAATCATCCGCAGCGGCTCCATCCGACGAAGCGATGGGCCCAAGGCCAGGTTCGGGGAAATAGCAATAAAAAAAGCAAATAGTCGTCAGGAAGAATGGGTGGCTATCATCGATCATTGTGCAGAGGATTCCTTTGAGGCGGCACTGGGTGCCAGCCTAGCCGTTACTGTGGGAGATGATACCACAATCATCGCCGGAGATATCCTGGCCCGGGTTGGCATCCCCGTTATCGGCATTGTGGATGGTGATCCGGATCGCCTGACCAGCTGCACCAGCATGCTGCCGGGAAGCATCATATTCCGGGTTATGCCAGGATATGATGATCTCCTGGGCCGAAGGATCAAAGCGGAGATATTTCTGGGAAAGAGGCAGATTGGCATCAGGGCCGACGAGATGACAAAGAGGATAAAAACTCTGGCGCTAGCCAGCGGAAAGCTTGTTGAAATCGAGAATGTCAGTTCCGAGTAAACCAAACGCTCTTTTCCTTGATGGCCATAAGCTCCTGGAAAAAAATAGTTGCGGTGGCAGTATCGCCCAGGCCGACAGTGATCTTTGGCTGCTTCACCAAGAGAGAAGGAATCAAAGAGATGATCGTATCACCTTGATGAAGAAATGCACCCCGCCCGGATGCCGCTGCTCCTTTGCAGCAGAACTCCACAACTCCCTCAAGCCCCTGGGGGCTGATCTCGTTAGGTGGCTGTGCTGCGGCAAGGCCAGTGGCGGCCAATGCTGCGGCGGCCTCAACACCCTTCTGTAGGGCAAAAAGCTCCTCACGGGCCGCGATCTTTCCTTGCTGCATGACGCTCAGAATGTAGTCTCTGGTATGAACTGCCACTCTGAATATCCCCAAACTCTCGCGCAGCCGTATTGCTGATCGCATGCTATCCTGCCAGCTGGAGAGCGATGATCCGGCTTTTAGTCCTTCTGATGCTGCCAGCTCGTCCTCGTTCAGCCCCAGGCTGTCCACGGGAATTTTGCTGAGATGGAGAAGAAGAGACTGCATGATTTCAGGGCTCTGGAAGCTTCCCATCTCTGCATGGATGAAGATCTGCGGATTTCTTTCTTTCCAGGATCTGATCTGAGCGATCCTCTGAGTGAAGATATCCTCATAATCATCCAATGGTGCTAGATGAAAACCGGAGAGCAGAGCAGCGTTTATATCCCGGATATTCTCCAGGCAGTAACTATCGAAATTCCGGCTGGTGAGAAGCTTGGTATTTACAGTATCGTAAGTGGCAATAAAACGGTTATCCTTGGGAGCAATAATACTGCTTTTTCCGAGCGATATGCTATCACCTTTTTTGAACTGGAAGACGAAATGAACCATCTCCTTCTCATCATCTTGAATTGCGTTCTGATCATCCTTTTGAGCTTCTCCGCGATCTGCTCTATTTCTTGCAGCTTCACAGACCAGCTCTGAGGATTGCCCATCTGGCACGCATACTCTTGCATGCAACATCTCCGCCAGCTTCGGCCCCATTGCCGGGGCATTGAGTATCGGATTTTCGCCTAGCGCAGCCAGGACATTGGCCATGATTGCTCCATTTCCTCCCAGGCGATACTGCCAGGAAAAAGACTCCTCAATCTGCAGGGCAACGGCCTCATTCTCAATTAGGATCTCTGCACCCGAGCCATGCTTCAAGCAGAATAGCAGGCATGATTGAAGGTCTTCTAGGCTTCCTATGGACTGTACAAGCTCAATTTTCATATCCGCGGGAAGGAGGCGCGATATCCCCTCAACCCATATGTTGCAAACTGCATCGACATTCGCAGTATAGGCGCAAATTATATTCATGGTAAATCTCTCTGGCGATCTCTAGCGGCGGTCCCTCTGACAGGCAAAGGGTCTGGCTTGCAGTATTCATTCATAGTATCCAATATGCTTGATTTATCTTCTCCCCCAAGGGTCTTTTTCATCGGTCTAAGCATTTTTATTCAGGCTCAAACCAGGTCAAGCAAAAAATTTTAAAATCAATCGGAGATATTTTCTGGCATGAATTATCTCAGGTTTAAAAGAGGTTAATTATGTCCAATCTCAAGTTCGTCCTGTGGAATATGGAGTGGATGAATGATCTCTTTGCAAAGGATGATCGGTCTGCCCAATTCCTGCCTGATGGAGAGAAGACGACGCATTCTTCCGCAACAGCAAAGCAGCGCCGCGACGATTTATCAGGAGTTCTTCGGGAATTGGATCCTGACCTTGTAGTCATCGTAGAAGGTCCAAGCCGGCAAGAAGAGTTGCAGCTCTTCTTTGATAACATTGGACAGGGCAAATGGATTGCCGATCTGCAACCTTCGCCGGGCCAGACGCAGAATATCGGAATAGCGGTTCGCGTTGATACAGGAAAATTCAAGAATCCGGCGCTGCAGCGCATAGAAACCAAAGATGATTTTCGATTCAATCCATTCCTCTTAGATACCGATAATGACGAGATAAAGGAGCAGCATCGCTTTGAAAGACGACCGCTCTATGTAGAGATTATCCCGGAGCATGGGGCACCTTTCCGTGTGCTTGGCCTTCATCTGAAGAGCAAGGGGCTCTTTGATGCCTATGAATGGAGCAAATGGTGGGAGATGGCGGATGCCAATCGCAAGAAGATTCTCGGCCAGGCGACGCATATCCACGACAAATTTATCATGCCATATCTGACCGACAAGGAAACGAAAAATCTCCCGCTAATCGTATGCGGAGATATAAACGATGGGCCGGGGCTTGATGCCTGCGAAAAGAGATTGCATGGCAGCGGTATAGAACGCTTGATGGGCACGATCTGGCAACCTGAGCAGTGCCTGGGAAATGCGCTATTCGATGCCTTGAAGCCCAAAGAGCAAAAGGCTCTGGACTTCTCTTCCATCTACACAACCAGATACAAGGATCCTATCTTCAATAACATCTATCAGAAGGATTGGATTGACCATATTCTCTATTCCAAATCTCCGCTCAAAAATTGGGTGCGCAATGCAAAGATCAACAGGAATATGCCCGATGGAAAAAGCATAAGCGAGAAGTACAAGCATTCCTCAGACCACTATCCTGTCTCAGTGGAGGTTGTCACTGGTTGATGGAGAGTCGCCGGGCAAGGCAGACTTGGATGAATGCCATATTCGCGAGCTACCAGGACAAGGGGCTTGTTTGCATAAAGTTCGGATCGTGCTGATATCTTAAAGCCTCGATAGTACCCCCCATCTTCTTCATATGTCGCACTCCTTGAGCCGGCATTGCTTAACTTTTTGCAGCAATATTGTAGTAATATATTTTCAATAGACAACTATTCACATTTACCATAAGCTTTTTTGCCGAACAATGCTAAATAAGAGATTAGGTGAGTTTATGAAAGCCCTCTTAATCATGGCTATGCTGGCCATGTTTATCTCTTCGGCAACGAGCGCAGAAGAGAACACCAGCGCGTACTGGACCACCCTGGGAGATGAGCTCAACGCGCAGTATAAGTTCGATGATGCTATCCAGGCTTATGATAAAGCCCTGGAGATCAATAAGTCTCACATTGCCGCTCTGGCAGGCAAAGGTGAAGCCTTATGGAATACGGGCAGGTACAATGAATCCCTCAAAAGCTTTGATGAAGTCCTGAATCTGAGCCCATATTACGTCAGAGCATGGGTCGGCAAAGGGGTTGCGTTTCACAGTTTGGGAAATTTAAAGGAGTCGCGCCGTTCTTATGATAGGGCACTTGAGATAGATCCTAAATATGCCATGGCCTGGAATGATAAAGCCTGGCTGTTCTACAAGCAAGATATGTACCAAGAGGCGGTGGACTATTCTGATAGAGCAATTGAGATTTTAGACAGAAATCTCGCAGCGACTATTGACACTAAGGCCGTTGCGCTGGAAAAACTCGGCAAGAACGATGAAGCCCTAGAGTGGATCGACAAAGCACTAGAGCTGACCCCGACAGACTCAATAATCTGGATACACAAGGGCGATATCCTGAAGGCATTGGGCAACCAGACCGGATCAGAAGCCGCATACGCCAAAGCAAAGGAACTTCCTGAGCAGATCCTGGACAATTCCAGCGTATAATCAAAGGAAAAGAATGCATCCGGCAGCTACTTACTGGTCAAATGCAATAGAGGATCCCTAAAAGAATCTCGAGGCCAGACTATGCCTCGTCTCGCAGATCTCCCTCGCCTCGCATTCCTGGCAGGGTGCATCCTCGGGACGGTCGGGAAGCTGGCCCTCTTTTATCTGCTTTATCCGATCTCGAAGACGGAGCACTCGCGCCCTGTCTACGCCATGAATCTCAACCGCTCGCACCAGGCCCTGGCGCGGGTACTCCACCAGTCCTTGGTTGATGTGTGTCCCGTGCTTTTCCCCCAAGAGAAGGGCATATCCGGCTAGCATAAGCCGATCCCTCTTCCAGATGCCGTCCTGTGGAGCTTTGCCGGTGCGAATCAGGGACGGCATGCCGCCCGGAGCCAGCCGATCCAGTCTGCCGGACAGTCCCAGTCTGTCCGAAAATAGATCAACCTCTGCCTGACAGGGAAGAAGGAGATCCAGGTGTCTGGCCAGACCCCGGGCAATTGCCCCAATCTCTCCTTCCATCTCCAGGCAAGCCGCTTCCAATTCATCCTGCCCGATCTCATAAACCAAAGGAAGCTCCTCTCGCAGACGGGACAGGCTCTCTCTTAGCTGGCCTTCCAGATCATCCTTTTGAGAGATAGAGAGCATGAGGCTTCGCAGAAGCAGGCTTCTGGCTTTCATCTTCCTGGAAGCATTTATATTTCTGATATTTTCGAAGAAGATAAGCCTCGGGCAGCGCAGATAGAGGCCAATGTCATGAATTCGTACAGGAAGTTGCATCAGAAGTTCTATGAACCTCCTCTTTTAAAAATTTTTCTCATTTACGATTTTGCAAACTCTATATGCCGCAATTCCGTCTCGTTTTCCATGATCTGCGGCTCTGCTGCTGCAATCTTGACCAGCCAGACATCCTCCCTTCCTGCCCCGTAAGAATCCGTAATGCCTGTCATGGTGTAGGAGCCATCTCTGTTCTGAATTGCAAAGGTGCCTATATCATCCCCTCTGCCCCCCAGGGTCATCGACCACTCTTCCCGGCCCTCAGAGTCAGTCTTGATGATGAGCGCATCTCTTCCCGTTTCAATACTATCTATTCTTCCGGCAATGATATAGCCGCCATCTGCAGTTGATTGCAGAGAGGAAGCAGAGCTGCCGCTGTATGATCTCTCCCAGAGTTTCCGGCCATCCGGTTTCACTTTAATAAGAGCTATCTTCTTTCTATCAGAGCCGGATTCTGTTCTGCCGACCATTGCATAGCCATCGCTCAGCTCTACAACCTGAAATCCGGTATCATCCTGGTTGCCTCCGAAGGTCCTGTTCCACTGCTCTTCTCCAAGGGAGTCGGTCTTGAGAAGCCAGATGTCATCTCCGCCCCTGATGAAGGATGCCGTCCGTCCTGCTGCAATATACCCGCCATCACTGCTCTGCAAGACCGACATGCCTACGTCATCTTCGCTTCCGCCGAAGGTCTTGTCCCAGACCTCATTGCCCAGTCCATCGGTCTTCAGCAGCCAGAGATCTTTTCTGCCGCTTCCCTGAGATTGAGTATAACCGGTGATAATGTAGCAGCCGTCATCGGTCTCATCCACAGACCAACCGCCATCTCCGGAGGAAGAAACAAAACCCCCAAAGGTCTTATCCCAACTGAGATTGCCGCTGTAGTCTGTTTTCAGGAGCCATAGGAGCTCTTCGCCCATCGAATAGGATTTAGTGCTTCCGGTGACGATAAAACCGCCATCTTTAGTCTCTTGCACAAAATATCCCACGTCCTCAGCCGATCCACCCCAATTCCGGCTCCAGATGTACTTTCCGGCCCTGTCCGTCCTGATCAGTAACAGATCGCTCCCTTCACCCCTTGATGCCGAATTTCCTGCCAGGATATAGCCGCCGTCCGCCGTCTCCTGCAAACACCAGGCGCCATCTGCGTAGGGCCCGCCGAAGGTCGCATTCCACTCCTCCCTAGCCTCAGCCGCAGAGGATGAAGAGCAGCAAGATAGGATAAGGACAAAAAGGATGAGAGAGGATTTCATTTTTTTCTCCAATCAGTCGATGCCTTGATCCTGGAATTTAACTGCTTTGTCCATCTCGAAGTTCCCACTCAGAAACATATGGGAATTTATGCCGCTCTTGCCAATCTCGTGCCGGGAGGCAGTCATTCCGTAATAGCCTTTGAACCTGCCTTCGGTGTTGGATCCGACATTTTGCAGGCCTGCAGGGCTACTTGCATCAATGCTGTTGTTGCCGAGGGTTGAATTGCCGGATGTAAGATTGGCTTCAGTTGAATTGGCAAATGTAGAATTGGCAAACGTGGAATTGGCTTGTGTAGACCTGGGAGACGGACGGGAGGACGATTCCGCCTGGTCTGTGCTGTCCATAGCAGGCTTTTTTTTCTCATTCGTCTGAGCCTTCTTCCAGGAATCCATCTTTGCCAGTGCATCTGCAATTTTGTCCTCTACCTTTTTGACATCCGTTCCCGGCGTCGAGACGACAGCACCCGCAGGCCCGTGGGTGCCTGCAAAGCTGGACTGACTCGACGATGCCGTCGCGGCAAGAAGATCGGCGGCTGCCAGGAGGATTAACAAGATTGCTATGATCCGCTTCGTCATCCCCACCTCATGTGCTCCCTATGTTAATGAAGTCTCCTATAGAATATTAACTTTCCTATAACAAATTTCATTTTCACCCTATGGAGAGCATTTATCTCTTCCTAGTATTATCATTCTCATGTGTACCTGGACTATTTCCCCTACGAATCCCTCCGGCCTTACCAGGATAGAATGCTGGACGCGGTCTATGAAGTGGTGAGCAAAGGTGATCATGGCGTACTGATGATTGACGCTCCCACCGGCACAGGAAAGACAAGCTGCATCTCCTCGGCCTTAGCTGCGGCTTCTGGCAAGATTGTTGTTGCTGTGAGGACTGTATCTCAAATCGATATCTACATCGAAGAGATCGGCAAGATCTGGGCCAAGACCAGGCACAGGCCTGAGGTCGCCTATATGGTTGGCAAGCAGAAGATCTGTCCACTGGAAGGTGAATTTCGCGGGGAGAGCGTCTATGCCGGCTGTTCCAGGCTGAAGGAATGGACAAAAAATTTCGTCTCTTCAAGAATCGGCAAGAGCAATGCGAAGATCTATGACCCAGCGCTCGACAACATACCTGAGGAAGAGCCCGGCTACAGGACCTTCTGCCCCTATTACCTGAGAAGCAGAGAGGGCTTTGAGCTGAACGGCACAGCTCATTTTCGGCGATCAGGTCTTGCTCTGGATGTGGTAGAGAGGCTGAAAAAGACGATCACACCGCCGTCAGAGCTTCTGGAGTCCTGCCAGGGAGTCTGTCCCTACGAAATTCAAAGCCTTTACGCTAAAAATTGTGATATAGTTATTATGAATTATTCTCATCTCTTCTCCCCTGACTCACAAGATATAATCTTCCAGTGGCTGGAGATGGAATCTGAGAAGATCACACTGATCATCGACGAGGCGCATAACCTCGGTGACGGAGTCCGGGCCATGAACTCCCGACATCTTTCCATGCGCATGATAGATCTCGCGGAAAGAGAGATAGAGAAGTTCGAGGGAACTCTCGGCCAGGCTCGGCTGGATGAGACGCGAGAAGAGTCCTCATGGAGAAGGGAAGGAATCAGAATAATTCGCACGATTCTCCCCAGGCTGAAGAAATTTCTGCAGAGCAAGCAGGATAGGATGCAGGAAGGCGAGGCACTCCTGGACGCAGACCTATTCCGGACCTTCCTTTACAATGGAATCGAGGATATTGAGGAAGCATTATCCTATTTCTCGGATGTCGCCGTAGCCGTAGCCGACCTGAATCTGGCGGAAAGCGATCGCGAGAACCTTCAAGGCGAGATTCAGCCCAGCCTCGCGCTTGTGCTGCTTTACCTCATGGATGTTGAGAGCGCAGAAAAGGATCCATCCTATCAGAGAAAGATCGTTGTCGTCGGAGCCGGAGGAAAGAGATTTGCGCACCTGGAGGTCAATAATATCGATCCGGCTATCAATATCCGGCGCATCACCGACAATATAAATGCCACAATCATGCTCTCCGGCACATTCTCGCCCCTGGATGCCTATGAGCTTTACTGCCTGGGAGAAGAGAACAGGGCTTCAAAGCTGAGCCTGCCCAATCCCTTCCCCAAAGAAAACCGTCTCTTAATGGCCACAAAAAAGGCGACGACACAGCTGGATATGAGGGAAGATGCTGATAACAGAGAGGAGATATCCGGTCACATAAGGTCGATAATCGAATGTGTTCCCGGCAGTGTGGCCATCTTCTTTACCTCGTACCCGATGATGAATAATTACCGGGAGGTGTGTCTCTCCTCCTGCAAAAAAGCAGGAAAGAAGCTGTGCATTGAGCCTCGAAGCAGCGAAGAGGTCCCACATTTTCTGCAGGATTTCTTCCGCCTGGCCGGAAAGGGTGGTGGCGTCTTGACCGGTGTATGTGGTGGAAAGCTGGCCGAGGGGATCGACTACAAGGGAGAGGCTTTAAATGGCGTGGCCGTGGTGGGGCTGCCCCTGGCTGTATACGATGAGATTCAAAAGGAGATCAACAGCTATTACACCAGGAAGTATGGCCGGGCCAAAGGAATGCTCATCGCCTACACCCTGCCGGCGGTCAACCGCGGACTGCAGGCTGCCGGCAGAGTCATCCGCTCAGAATCAGAGAGAGGCGTGATCCTGTTTTGCGATCGCAGGTTCGGAGATAACAGTCAGGGAAGCGTCAAAGAGTATTTGCCTCTATGGGTGAGAGAGGATTTAATATTGGTAGACGCAAGCGAGGGCAGAGAGATCATTTTAAGGAAGATTGCGGAGTGGAGGACAAAAGGGCTTCACCTCAACCAATCACTCCTGGATAAGAGACAAAATAATGCATCGATCAGTGCAAATCAGGAGACGATGAAGATGCCCCGGAGATCAAAGGCTGCAAAGACCGGCAAGAGAGATCTCAGGGAGTTGGCCAAGGCATTGGGACTGGGAAGCAGCAGCAACTCTGCGGCAAAGCCAAGCTCAAAGAACTAGGGGTTGACTGGAGATAATTTGATCATTTTCAGAGGCAGTGTCTGGAATTAGCCTATGTTAGATAGCGGTTTTCAGATGGAGTAGTCGAAAATTGTATATTTTATCTCCCGTCAGCGACTAGGCTCAAGGCATTCGCGCGAGAGGATTCAAGATGAGGCGGGTTTCAGTCTAATCGATCTGAGCCGCCTCCAAGACGTTCAGCGGGATTGCTCCCAGGGCCTTTCCAATTGATGATTTGGCTATGCGCCCGGCATGCTCCTCACTCTCTGCATTAAAGATCTTGATCTCGAAGAGAAGAGCCACAAGGGCGGTGTTGGCGACGAGGAATACTCCAGGCAAAGGATCACCGCATTCCGGGCAATCCCATTGGCCCGCCTCTACCTCGACGAAGTCCATCTTTCTCTGATTCAATCGTTTGCCTGCTTCCGAGATGGCCACGCCGATGGCGTCATCCTCAGTCTTGACATCTCTTACCAGCCAGGCGCCTTCCAGAAGGACATTAAAATTCGGCATTCACAAGGTCTTATGAGTTCGTATCATATTTACTTTTCCCGCCAGTGCAATTGCTATTACATCTTGCAGGATTGCGAAGTCAGAAGCTCTATGGCAATTGTTATATATCGCATATAATAATCATAAGAAATAGCAATATATAATATAAAGTTATACGAAACGAATATGGATGTCGATTGAAATGCTCAGAAAAGATGCAAACATTTCGCGGCTCTTAAGATGGTCAATATTATGCATGCTATTGATTCCACTAGGATCTGCGGCCTCAGACAATACCCTCGGGATTTATGGAAATGCCAATATGGATGCCTATCTTAACGATGATGACATTGCTTTCCTGAAGGATATAATCAATGCAAAGAGCGAGCCTACTAAGCTCGCTGATGCCAACAACGATGGCAAGGTAGATGAAAAGGATTTAGCCCAAATCGAGGATATCATCAAGGGAACAGAAAAGGACCTTACAATACTCGATTCCTCCGGCAGAATCGTCACTGTGATGATGCCGATAAATCGTGTTGCAGTATTCAACAATGAACAGATCGAGACTATGCGATCCATCAACGCCAAGGACATGATTGTCGGCGTTGGATCTTATGTAAAAGACGATGAGATTTTGAGTGAATTCGCCGATTATCCCAGTGTCGGGGCCACAAAGAGCCCGAACTACGAGGAGCTAATAAAGCTGAAGCCGGATGTCGTGATCATATATGCCACATTTTCCATGACCGAGGCGGAATCAATCCAGGACCATCTGAAGGAGCTGAACCCGGATATCAGGGTGATTCGCCTGGATTCATATAAGCCAGAAAGCTATGTAAATGAGACCAGACTGATGGGCTATCTGTTCGATAAACGCATTGAGTCAGAGGAGTTTATCAAGTTCTACCAATCCTGGATGGATACTATAAAGACCAGGGTAGATAAAATTCCAGAGCAGGAAAAGCCCTCCGTCTACTACGAGAACCGAAAGCCGTATTACAGCGCAGGCAACGGGACCGGGCATCAGCAAAAGATAGATCTTGCAGGAGGAAAGAATATCTTCAGCGATCTATCCGGCTACACGGATGTTGATCCGGAAGCAGTTGTTAACAGAAATCCGGACATGATAATCAGAGTAGATGCGAATTTCAAGGGTTATAACACCACCAATACAACTGAATTGCAAAATATCCGGAACGAAATTATCAATCGAGCGGAGCTGGCAAAGGTTGATGCCATAAAGAATAACAAGACGTATGTCATAAGCAACCAGATCATTGGGAATGTAAGGCATTTTGTCGGAATCGGCTATATGGCCAAATGGCTTCATCCCGATCTGTTCGGCGACCTGGACCCGCAAGCGATTCACCAGGAATATCTCATCAAATTCCAGGGACTGGATTGCGATTTGAGCAAAAAGGGCGTATTCGTCTATCCAGAGACGGTCTAAATACTCCTGCGACCCTTCGAGAGGCAGTCGAGCCGGGCAAGGAGGGTCATTTCATACGATCCGGCTGATTGATCATCTGCTCTGCTGCTCGAAGGTAGCAAAGCAGGCAACATGAGTCAATAGGGCCTGGGCTGAGGCCAGGGCCCTAAAGCTCTTGGTCCGGATGTCGGCCCGCCCCTCCCGCGGCTGAAAAGACCAAGCAGGCTCGCTGGGATTACCGACACCATTGACAGCGTGCTGGCCAGCTTGCAGGCGCAAGGAAGATAGGAGTGGCAACGAAAGAGAATAAAATTAAAAAAAAGGTATTTGAAAGAACCTTATGCCCGCCGCTTAATTCTCATTCCAGTCAGGATAGACAAACACTCCCTGCTTATCAAGGTCAATGTCCAGATCCTGGAACCGCTTCAAGTACTCCTGGTGAAGGGCCCTGGGATCCATATCCTTGAATAGATCTGGCAGGGTAATCTTTGCAGTATAAAGAAGTCCTAGGAAGTACCTCTTATTTTGAAGCTCCTTTGACATCATATAGACCCTTTTATTCATAATGGCATTGATGTTGCTCCATCCGGTTTGGTCCATCGTCTTTTCCCATAAGAGCTTCATATCGCTGGAATCTTTGGCAGCATGGCCTCCGACATCTACCTGGCGCTGAATAATATCCGGGTTCTTGGTTATGATCTTTTCAGGATCCACCTCTGCATATTGAGTGTCCACAATATCATCAGCGAAGATATTGTTTCCTCCTGCCATCTCAAGCCTGACCGCCGCCCCGGCAGATTTGCCGTAAGCGCCGAACGGCGGAAACTCACCATATCCCAGGTATACATTGGGCCGATCGTTATCTGAGAGCGTGGATGTCCTGTTGACTACGAGATTGACGCAATCGTCGTAGAACTCCAGGAACTGGTCGGCTTCCTTTTCCTTCTCCAGAAGATAGGCAATCTTCCTGGTTTCGTTATTGTAATTTTCCAGTCGATAGCAGTCGAATCTGGCAATCGCAATCTCCGGGTCGGATTCATTGAGGCTCTTCTGTAGCGAATCTCCCGCAGCCTTCTGCCATGTCGCTTCTATGATAACCAGATCGGGATGAAGCTCAAACATCTTTTCCACATCAGGTGCCGTGGTTGATCCAATTGATGTCATTGTGCAGAATTCCGGGAAGAAGACCTCGTCTTCCACTGTGGATTTGCTCACGCCGACGATCTTGTCCTTCGCCCGAATGGATCTCAAGAGCTCCACAGCATTGGAATTCAAAATGACCATTGATTTAACTGGCTGATAGATGACGACCTCATTTTCCAGCGAGTCAATGACCTTTCGAGGATAGTTTTCCTTGATATGATTGATCTCCTCTAATTGATCTGAGGTGATCTTTCCTTCTTTCAGCAAGTTTTCCGCATTCGACAACTCATCCTGCGAGATTATTTTGTCTCCATTCTGGTCGCCCGGCACTGCGCCCCAGGCAATGGTGGATACAGCAGTGGCAAACCAAAAGAATCAATCCTATTCTAAGAGCCATACTCATGGTCAGAAATCCCTCGTTGATAACAATTTTTCATACTAGTTATATCAAAGTTCTAATTAAATATGAAGCATTATTAATAGGTAACGGACCATAGCCTATAAGCCCATCTGAAATGCTACGCAGAAAGCAGGAGAACCAGATCTGCAGGCTGTTATAAGCCTCAATCTGGATCTTCTCATTACATGGTATTCGACCAACGTACCTAACCTGGAAAAAGGGCTTCCAGAGAGCATACCCATAATCGACCTGTCCTTAAAAAAGCCTGAAAACTGACTCGAGAGGTAAAGACTCTCGGTAACAGCCGGCCGGAGGAAAGAACATAATTCAGAGTTGGTGCTTCTGGGTTACATTGCAGGATCAGGCAAGGAAGCCTGCTGTTTTTTTAGAGTCTAAAGCCTGCCAATTGCATGCTTGCTAATTAGCGGGATTGATCAAATGTTCTTCTTTTCCGACCAGACATATCTTGCGCTAATAAAGTAGTTTATGCCGAAAGCCAGCATAATTGCCAAAATCTCGGAAAACATGAAATAAATCTTGAAAAATTCAGTAAATGCTAATAAAGCCGCAAGATTAATTATCGTACTAGTAAAGGATAATAAATGATATCTAAATATAGCCGCAAAGAGCTCAGATCTATTTTGGAATCGATAATTGAATGTCACTTTTGTATTTAAATAAAAGTTCCATAAAATGCTGCTCTCGATAGCCACAAGTGCAGAGATCATATACCATATATGTATATAATTTGTTAATGTATAAATTATTGATAGATTTAATAAAGCTCCTGTGGCTCCAACTAATGCAAATCTCAGTATATTCCTACATTTTTTCTCATATTTTAAGCTAAGATATTGCCGATATTTCATTTAATTGGCCTGCATTATCATCTATTTTCTCTTACCATTTTCCTGCAAGCCTTCCTATTTTGAGCTCAAGAAGAAGGGTTATGATTCTCGATATTTCATGTACACCTCGGATATTAAAACCAGCCTTTGAATAACCCATATTCCTTTCTCGAAAAAGGATAGGGACCTCTACCACTCTTGCTTTCGATTTGTACACGATTTCGATGACCACTTTAAAGCCTCTCGGCATAAGCTTGATCTCATTAAATATACTTCGTTTCGCTGCCATAAATCCGGTCATGGGGTCTTTTATATTAGTCCATAATATCAATCTTGTCAGCAATGAAAACACAAGGGTAACCGCTTTTCTTTCCAGAGTATCGTTGCTCTGCCCACCTTCTATTAGCTTAGAGCCAAGCGCTATATCATATTCTCCAATCCTGCTCAACATGCTATTTAAATCCTCAGGCCGATGGGAACCATCGCCATCCATTAATGCTATCACATCGCCCTTTGTTTGGCTTAGTGCTTCCACGAAGGCATTCCCAAGGCCATCGGATCTTTGAGAAATGACTTTGGCACCATTGATTTTAGGCTTTTCTTTGCTCTTGTCAACTATAATTATTTCGTGATCTAGTTTTATCGTTTTATTTATTTCATCTACAAGCTGCTGAATAGCTGGCTCCTCTTTTATTGGTATTATTATCGAAACTAACATTTTTCTCCATCCACGCCTGTTAATCTGTTTTGGATTTTAATAGCTAATATAGGGTTTGATCAATATTATACTCAGCTTCTGGTCTATTCCATTTGACCAAATTTTCTCTTTTTCCCAAAAAATTCGGGGAAATATCTTTGATATGGATTCGAATGATGAATTTGAGGTATATATTTTAATTCCTGCAAAATCATTAATATTTCGACTCTTTGAATCGCTAAAGATTATCCTATCTCCGCATTGATACTTTAAATACCGTCCGTAAGATGAATCCGGATTGAGCGTTGACTCAAAAGCTATCGATTTGTTATCAAGCAATGTACCTAGCTTATCTCCATATGCACATATTGAACTCTCTTGAAGGCCGCATAATGAATTGAAGCTTGCAAATGTGAACATAGATGAAAATATTACTAACAAAGCAAGGGCTAACTTAATAGAATTCTTAGCCCGCTCACTCTTTGTGCTATAGCCTACCGCTATGAAATACACAATGAAAAGTGGAAAGAAATCCCATCGTTCAACATTCCATGGTTCGTAGACTATAACATGAAGCATAAGTACAATGAATGTAGGCAGGGCGCATATCGTTTTTAAATTTAAAGAAAATGATACGACCAGTAAATAAAGAATCAAGATAGCCAGAATAATCCCAAGAAAAGGCGCTTTCGGCATGCTCTGAAAGAACTCCGGAGCCTTGCAGACAAATGCGGAAAGATATCCATAATATGTCAATTTCAGCTCCTCTTGAATGGTTCTATCGGACGCAAAAAACCAAAGCCCGGAATCTCCATGATAGCAAGATGCTGACGCCGTAAAGCCCTCAATAAAAGTGCTGAGCACCCATCCGCGCTTAAAATGTAGATAAGAACAGGCTGCCAAAATTGGTGCAAATAAAAAAAATAGGGCTACAATTAATTTATTGATTTGGGACGTTGAAAAAGCTACGCATATTTTCCTTCTCATCCCTTCAATTCCTGAAAATGAGGACAAATTGAGTTTCCCGCCTGCATATAACAGAAACATTGGAATGAAGACTTCGCCTTGAATATGCATCAGAATGCTCAAGGATAGAAATAGTGCCGAGATGGCCCATCTTTCTAGGAATAAAAAGTATATAAATAATATTAAACATCCTTCCAGCCAGATATTATCCTCAATGGTTGTCAGAAGGAATGTGTATCCAAAGTTGGATAAAAGAAATATGCCGAACAGAAATGCTAAAAATTCGTCATTTGATTCTTTGTATGCGAATTCGTATGTGACGATGATGAGGATAAACATGAATAACCCAGTAAAAATTTTAAAAGAGTCAAGAGGATCTATTCCGAAATAAACTAGAGTGCCACCCAATATTGATATCAAAAAATGAGTGATATACGCATCTCTGGCAAATAGACCTTCCTTCAGCCATATGGCACGGGTTATAGTATCCCAATCATAAATATAACTTAGATTGGTGAAAAAGAATATGTGAAGGATGCATATAATCATAAGGCCAATTAGATATTTTATCCTTTTATCAATCTTTATATTTTTTATCGCAAACATTAATTGGCCTCAGCATATCCTGATGTTCTTTTTTGCATTAGATAAGCTCTTCGTAAATTCTGCCCTTGAATCATTTCCTGTAATAAATACCTTTTGGATTGCATCTGAACAGAAATGGCAGAGCAGAAAGGCTGAGATGAAACAAAGGCAAGCAGCCAGCCCAAGGCAATCATGATATACCCACTCGACTGATACTCCGCCTTATGCGCGCTGCAATCGTTGTCTCCGATCCCCGGGACTGGACAAGCCAAGCTCTCTTTGCCTCCTTTTCAGCAAAAGGGATAGACTCATTCTTCCTCGACTTCTCAGATCTATCGGCTGGGATCACAGCAGGCCAGTTCTTCCGATGTTCCGGAGTAGATCTTCTCGACCTTAATGCTATTGTCGTGCGGGACTTGGGGCGAAAGGGGCCGGCAGATGTCGCCTTCCGCTTTGAGGTCCTTCAGGCTCTCCAGGAGAGAGGAATCGCCATCATCAATCCTCCCCAGGCCATCGCCAGGGCGGCAAACAAGTTCGCAACCTCCAGAGCTCTGCAGGATGCAGGAGTTGCCACTCCCAGGACCGTCGTTGCCAACAGCTCAGAAGAGGCAAAAAAAGCCTTGCAGAATTTTAAAAAAGCAGTCTCTAAGCCTCTCTTCGGCTATAAGGGCAGAGATATTACTCTTTTCGAGGATGGAGTCGAGGCCGACCTTGCCAGGATGAAGGGAATCCTGGAGTGCAATGGTATGGTCTACCTGCAGGAATTTATCTCCCTTGATGTTCCGCGCGATATCCGCGCCTTCGTGGTTGACGGAAGAGTTATGGGGGCCATCTATCGCGTAGCCCCTCCAGGCCAGTGGATCAGCAATCTGGCCCGCGGTGGTCGGGCCATGCCTTGTCCAATGAGCAAGGAGCTTGCCGAAAAAGCAGCAGCAGCGGCAGATGCAGTTGGAGCCGCCTACTGCGGCGTGGATCTTCTGGAAACAGAGCAGGGACTTATGGTAATCGAGGTCAACGGAACGCCTTCTGGTAAAGGCATATTTGAGGCCCTGGGCGTTGATGTGACAGCAGCGATAGCTGAGTATGTGCATCAAAATTATTATCTACGAGGCCGTTAAACTGAGTTTTATGTTTACGATACTCACCGGTGCACAGTTTGGTGATGAAGGCAAAGGCAAGGTTATCGATCTGCTTGCTGAGAATTACGATGTTGTAGTTCGCTTCCAGGGCGGCGATAATGCCGGCCATACCGTGGTCGTCAGCGGGAAAAAGTACAAGCTGCATCTGGTGCCAAGCGGCGCCATCTTCGGCAGAAGGCTGCTCATAGGTCCGGGCGTAGTCCTCAATCCCCGCGTCCTGTGGAGCGAGATCCAGGCGCTGGAGTCAGAAGGAATCAAGGTCGATATCGGTATCGATGCCAAGACGACCATCATCATGCCCTATCACATTGAGCTGGATGGGCTGCGTGAGAAGGCCAGGACCGAGAAGATCGGCACCACTAATAGGGGCATTGGATTTGCCTATGTGGACAAGATCGCTCGCGAGGAGGTGCAGATGGGCGACCTTACTGACCCTGCCCTCCTGGAGGCAAAGCTCAAGGAGATCGGCCCCGGGAAGGAGAAAGCAATAGCCGATATGGGCGGCGATCCCACGGTTGTAAGATATGCTCCGTACATCGATGAGTATCTGGAGATCGGAAGACGCTTAAAAAGCAGGGTTACCGACGTCTCCCGCGAGATCAACATTGCCCTTAGCGAGGAGCGGAGCGTTCTTGCGGAAGGAGCGCAGGGTGCTTTTCTGGATGTCATTCATGGAACGCAGAAGTTTGTGACCTCCAGCTTCACTACTGCAGGCAGCGCCTGTGCTAATCTGGGAGTCGGGCCGGTAATGGTCGATAATGTGGTCGGGGTGATCAAGGCCTACATCACCCGCGTCGGGGAGGGTCCCATGCCCACGGAGCTTAAGGACGATCTGGGCAGTATGATGCGAGAAAAGGGCGGAGAATATGGCACCACCACAGGACGGGCGAGGCGCTGCGGATGGTTTGATGCAGTCCTGGCTTTAAAGTCGGTCCATCTCAACGGCTACACTGAGCTTGCCCTGACAAAGCTCGATGTTCTGACCGGCATAAATCCCATAAAGATCTGCATCGGCTATGAATTGGATGGCGAGAGAATAGGGTATCCTCCGGAGAGCACGATGGAGTTTGCCAGATGCAAACCAATCTATGAGGAGATGGAAGGCTGGACTGAGGATATAACCGAGGTCAAAGAGTATGAGGATCTGCCTGAGAATGCCAGGGCTTACGTTGAGCGGCTGGAGGAACTTCTCTATGTGGATGCCCTCGACAATTGCATCTCTGCCGTATCCGTAGGTCCGGGAAGGGAGCAGACCATCTACAGGGATGAGCTGGAAGAGTGAATAGAGAGACAGTTATCTCAGAGATGATGAGCCGGACCTTTTGGCGGCTCAAACGTTTTTTCTCAATTTTCCTCAAAAAATATATATTCTTTTAGCGGTCTACATCTAAATAAATGGGGGTTACTGTCTATGAAATGGTATCTAGCAATAGCGTTTTTGATCCTGCTGATCAGTCTATCGGCCGCTGTGTCCGAGAAGAAGCTTGATCAAGGGGAATCATTATCCGCATCATGGAGCGAGAGGCCCCTCAGCTCTGGTGGATCGTCGATATCAGCAGATCAGCAATCCAAGACAAAGGGCGTGACTGAAGTGAGCAGCCTGCAGCTTTTGCCCAATTCTCTGGTTGACCAGAGTGCGGGCCAGGCTTCAGTTCAGTCAATCGCTCAGGCATATCAGTCATCCGGCCAATTATCAGGTTCGGATTCAAATCCTGCTTCAAGCCAGGCTGCTCTGCAAAAGTTCTCTCAGTATTACAGCTCCGCAGCACAGGCTCCAGAAGATCAGATCACCGCACCTTTGGAAATCGATCTGGGAGAGGTACAGCCTGCCACTCTCTACTTTGGAGCCGCGCAAAAAGCAGTTCCTTACACGCAGTATCAGAGCTATGCTCTCAGCATCGGAGCAAACTCCTTGTGGATTTCGGGGTCCTCCAGCTGGACTCAGTATGCGGTTGTTCCTTTAGGCTCTTCCTTGAGGATGATAGCTTCCTCTCCTGCCGCAGGTTACGGCACCCTCTATGAGATTTATCCGGATGGCAATCTGGATATCAATAGCTTTTACTTCTATCCATATAACAAGATAGGATTCTATGCCGACGAGGTGGGGCAGCATCAGTTGTTCTTCAATATCGGCGGTCAGCCCAGCAACATTATAGTAATTGAGGTGGTGCCTTATCAGTCCCCGGCCCAGCCGGTATATGATTTCGCAGCAGTTACTATCAGTTCCTCCTGGCTAAGAGGATACAATATCTATGTTGATGGCAGCTACCTGGCAACTGAAGGAACGACCGGAGGAGCAATCGGTTCAGTGACCGTCAATATTCCGGGAGATCGCTATCACAACATCGCCATAGATGGATCGGGATTCACTTTCTCGGATTACAAGTACTTCAAGGCTGGCTATGCCTATCAGCTTACTGTGTAGGCTTGATTGCTGCATAAAATTGCAGGGAAAAAATGCCGAAGAGAAGACCTGAGATGCATCAGCGGCATTCTTTGTCTTCTCTCAGCTTTCCATTAGCGGATGATATTTCCACAGCTAAACTGCATATGCGAAAAGAGGTTAAGTCTTTGCCTACTATTAACTCTGAGCAGATTTGGAGTTGATACGGATGGAGAATGGACGGGTTCGCCCAATATTATTACTATCTTTCTTGATTGTCATCTTGTCGAGCTGCTGCACGAGCGGCTTTGCTGCTTCTGCAAAGGAAACCAGGGACCAGACGACTGCCCTGGCCGACAGCGGGGTCTATAGCAGGGTCGTGATCTATCCTTGCGATTTCCAGGGAACTGTGCGGGATGCCGCTACCGGCGCGCCCATCAAGGGGGCCAGCGTGACCTTTGTCAAGGAGGACAGGAGCAAGTCCTGGACAGCTTCCACCTCAGAGAGTGGCCGCTACCGGCAGGAGCTACCAGAGGGCAGGTACAGCTACATCGCCACCCATTGCGATTACATCATGGTCTCAAGCGCGTCCCCTCTCGAGGTGAAGGCACCTTACACCAAGAGGGTTCGGGGCGCTGGGGGTATCGTCCGGGAGATCACCATCACCAGCGAGAAGTCCAGAACGGTGGATATCAGCATGAATGCCAGGCCCACGACCGTGCTGCTGGTCACCACCTCTCTTCTGACCAGCAGCGCAGAGCTTGACTCTGCAATCAACCGCTACGCGGAGACGGTCAGCCGCAAGGACGGGCTCGCCGCCAGCCGGGTCGTGCTCGATTCTGAGGAGTGCCGGGCGGCCTACGGAGTGAGGCTTAGCGATCCCCGCAGTTGGCAGGAGATCAGAGATGTGCTGGAGGCTATCACAGATCGGACAGGGCCCTGCTACATCATCCTCCTGGGAGGACCCGAGGTCCTGCCCGTTCCCCAGGTGGTCACGGTCTCAGGAAGCCCCTGGTATCTGCCTGCAGACGGCTGGTACATCGACTTTGATGAGAACGGAGTGGTGGATGAGGGCTTTTCTATCAGCCGCATGCCAGATGTCGCCCGCGGATCGTCAGCCGTGGCCGCAGCCTTGGAGAGCGCCAGCGACGTTCACGAGGCGGGAGGCTTCGGAATGGTCCCGGAGATGCTTCTCTCAACGCGCTGCTGGGCTTCTCCGCCTGCGGGCCTGGGCGACGCCTGCCGGGATGATGCCTCCACCTGCGGAAATTGTTATGCCACGCCGCCCTACGGGGTCTGCGATGAGTGCGAACGCAGAGCGGAGATGTTTGATCAGATGTCCAGGAGCAATTACATCTTCATCATGGGACACGGAAGCCCCGTCAGCTTCGCCACCAATGATCATACTGCCATATTCAATCTGGAGAATGTGGCGGACGTGGACCTGAGCGGCCATCCCCTAATCTCCGGCTGGGTCTCCTGCAACACCGGCCAGCTTTATGCGGACCGGCCATCCTTTGCCACCGAGCTTCTCAGGGCGGGTGTCGCCGCCTTTTTGGCCAGGACAACCGACCAGGGAACGCCTGCCTACTTTGCAGACAAGTTCGAGCCCTACATCAAAGGGGAGAGTCCATCGGGCCGCTACAGGCTGGGAGATGCCCTCAATGAGCTGATGAGGGAGGTCATTCTCAGGAAAGGGGATAGCGAGAGGAGAATCACCATGCAGCTGTGCATGTACGGCGATCCCACTCTGAAGAGAGTCCGCTACGAGCTGCCAGCCACGGGGATGATAGTAGCAGCCACGCCTTTTTCCGGGGTGAGCTGAAAATGCTTATGGGAAAAAAGGCAAAGCCCGCCTCTCCTGAGGAGATGGCAGCTGTTCATCACGCTCTGGAGAGCCCCATTCGCAGGAATATGATCATCCTCATGAACCAGGGCCTGTTGAGCGTGCCTGAGATTGCGGCAGCCGTGGGCGAGAATATGATCGAATACCACCTGCACCGCCTGGAGCTGGCCGGGCTGATTGAGATCCAGGGTGAGAAAATAGTGCTCACTGAGGCAGGAGTGGCTTACGGCGGGCTGGTGAAGGAGCAGAGGGAGAAAGGAGGGGCGGACAAGATCTGAAACTTCCTTTTTTATGGATTATGGTGGTGTATCGCGTTTTTGTGGGGAGCCGGCAACCAGGAAGCCTCAATGAAATCCGCGATCATCTCCTTAGTCTACCTTGATTGCCTGCCAGCTGGTTCCGGTATACCCTCCTGTAGTAGTAGGTGCAAGCCAAACCCGGTTCTCTTGAGTTACGCCATCAAGCCATCTGTTGCCCTCCAGATGCCCCATGCATTTGAGGTGATAAATTCCTGGTTCAACCTCAATGGCCTGCCAGCTGGTGCCGGTGTAGCCGCCAGTCGTGGTTGGCGCAAGCCAAACCCGGTTCTCTTGAGTTACGCCATCAAGCCATCTGTTGCCTTCCAGATGCCCCATGCATTTGAGGTGATATATTCCTGGTTCAACTTCAATAACTTGCCAGCTGGTTCCGGTGTAACCGCCAGTCGTGGTTGGCGCAAGCCAAACCCGGTTCTCCTGGGTTACGCCATCAAGCCATCTGTTGCCGTCCAGATGCCCCATGCATTTGAAGTGATAAATTCCTCCATTTTCGAGTTCAGCTAATCCGGACATCATCAAGGGATTGATCACTATCAAGAGCAGCAAAAATGCAGATATCTTTATCCAATTCATGGTCTTCCTCCGAAATATGAACCTTATGTGCTTTACAGCTTACTATTATTAATATGTTCTAATCATTTATATCGTTATCTATGAGCGGAAATTGTTGCCTCCTGCCCTTTTCTTAACGGATGATCGCTATTATTTTGTAATTTCAGAAGTAGCTTGCGAAGAAACGGCGGCACGAACCAGGGCCTCTTGAGCGTGCCTGAGATTGCAGCGGCTGCAGGTGAGAGGATGGTCGATTATCACCTGCACCGCCTGGAGCTGGCCGGACTGATTGAGATGCAGGGGGAGAAGATAGTGCTCACTGAGGCGGGGGATGGCCTGCAGAGGGCTGGTGTGGGAGCAGAGGGAGAAGGGAGGGGCGGACAAGACCTGAATTATCTTTTTTATTGGCATATGTATAAATCACCATAGTTCTTTTTTCGGACAATTATGCAAATCATTTTTCTCGGCACCAACGGCTGGTACGACAGCCCCACAGGAAACACCATCTGCACCCTCATCAACTCCGAAAAGTACCACATCATCCTCGATGCCGGAAACGGCCTGTCCAAAGCGGACCGCTACATCAATGACGGCCTGCCCGTCTTCCTCTTTTTGAGCCACTTCCACCTGGACCACATCGAGGGGCTGCACGTCCTCAGCAAGTTCCGCTTCACGGGTCTCACAATCTTCGGCCAGAAGGGCACGAAAGCGGCGCTGGACACCATTGTGAACGAGCCCTTCACCGTCCCGCTGGAAAAGCTCCCCTACCCGGTGACCGTCCGCGAGCTATCGCCCGGCCCCTACAAGCTTCCCTTCGCCCTGGAGTGCCGCTTCCTGGTGCACGCCTCGCCCTGCCTGGGCTACCGCTTCGATCTGGACGGCAAGACCATCACCTACTGCCCGGACACGGGAGTCTGCGAGAACGCCGTCCTCCTGGCAGAAGACGCCGACCTGCTGATAGCGGAGTGCGCCTTTTTGCCAGGCGAGGAAAATCCCGCCTGGCCGCACCTCAACCCCGCCTCCGCGGCAGCGATCGCCCGACGGGCGAAGGCGGGCCGCCTCGCGCTCACTCACTTCGACGCCGGAAGGTACACGAGCCTAGAGATGCGCCGCGAGGCTGCGGCGACTGTGGTGGACTTTGCAGGGATAGTAGTAGGAGAGGACGGCCTGGTGATGGAGCTCTAGCCTAAAAAGAAGAACGTTGGGACTGCAAAATGGCATGAACGGCGAATGCCGAACTGACTTTCGGCTCACAAGGCTTATGGCCTTGAAAGAACGAA
>MVRL01000080.1 GCA_002067705.1 Methanosaeta sp. PtaU1.Bin112 | reverse complement strand
CCAGCCTCTTCTTCTCAAGCTCCTGCAATTGCTGCACTCTCATCTTCACCACATCCATGGCGTCCTCGAAGAGCTTTCTGTCGATTTCGATGCCGAAATACTTCCGCAGCTTCTCGGGCGGGGTCATGCTGGTTCCGGCGGAGAGATATGCCATGTAATTCTCATTGAACTTTTGGGGATCATCCTTGTACATCTTGAACAATGACAGGGTTATGGCCTTGGAGAGAGCATAGCTGAAGGTGTAGAAGTTGTTGGTCAGATAGATGTGGCTGATACAGGTCCACTGGGCGCCGTCCTCAGGATAGTAATCCACCCGGCTGCTTCGGTAATCCTTTGACAGATCTGTCCAGAGCCGGTTAAGCTCGCTGCCGCTCAAATTCGTTTTTTGCCTGATTAGTTCATGCGCCCGGCTCTCAAACTCAGTAATCATGGGCTGGGAGGTGAAGTAGTTATCATAATTGCTAACCGCCTCAGCCAGAATTGCCAGAGCCGTATCCTGATCGTAGTGATTCAGGGCATAGTCAACATATAGCTCCTCATTGAAGGTGGAGGGAACTTCCATTTCGTACTCTGTGCCTCCGCAATAGAGATAGTCCACATTCTTGCCCATCAGGTAGAAGTTTATGGCATGGCCCATCTCATGAGTAAGAGTTCTCTGGTCTTGCATCAAACCCTTGTAGTTCATGAATATCAGGGCAGGCCGCTGCAGAGCACACATGTCCTGGCAGTAGCCTCCCGACTGCTTTCCACCATCGGGATTGGGGTAAACATCGATTGATCCGCTTGTTATTGTTTTATTGAATATGTCCAGGAAGGCCGGGTCCATTCCCGCATAAGAGGCGGATACATTGGATAGCGCCTCCTCATAACTGCATTTGCTGTCGGGATTTTTCATCAGCTGAAGGGACAGATCGTAGGGCTTAAGCTGGGTGAGGTTCATTCTGACCTTTCGAAACTCGTAGTAGCCATCAAAGTCGCCCTTGCGCTCCTTGAATACCTGGTTCATCGCCCCAACCTGCTCTTTGCTGAGATAGGTTTCAAACATCTTGGCGTCGTAAGAATCAGAGTAATTCAGCTCTCGGGCGAGCAGATCATCCAATTTCGATTTATTGCAGTATATCTCAGCCATTCGGTCAGACTCATCGATGAGATGGTAGAAACGTTTGTCGTAGCCTTTCTGCCGGTTGCTTCGGCTCAGGTCGGTAGAGATAAGCTCAGAGTAGGTTTGAGAGTTTATGGCCAGCTCTCTCCCGTCGTCGAGAGTGATATTTCCGGCAACGGTAACGTTATTGGTTACCGTCTTTTCCGCCTCGGTATTGATCTTCATAAGCTGATTGGAGATGTCAGCCAGATAGGCGGCATGGGTCTCATTCCTTGGCCGATGGTCTCTGTAGCGCATGTAGCTGTTTTCAAGGTATGCTCTGTAAGCCTCCAGGCTGGGCTGCTCAGAAAACAGTCGATCCCATTCGGCAGGAGGAAGCGACTTGAGCGATACCTCCGCAAACGAGATGGCCTTGACATGCTCTGTGTATAGATTCTGCACATCAGAGATGAAATTCTCGAAGAATTTGTCGTTGACATTAAGGCTATTTTGGGCGTAGGCATAGGCATAGACTATGCTCAAATTTCGGCTGAAATTACGATTCGCTTCCATGTACTTCAGCAAGACCTCTCCGTTGAGGTTTTCGAATTTGGGGCGAAATGTCTCATTTATCTCTTGCGATTTATTCTTCAGAGCCTCAAATTCTGCAGTTGCAACCTGCCGATTTTTAAATAGAGTTGACAAATCCCAGGAGGTTGTAATATTAATTGCATTATTAATTGCATTCAGTCCGCTCGTCCCATTTTCGGGAGACACAGCGACGCCAGAAACACTAATCAAAAGCATAAAGGCAATGAGCATGGCCAACATTAATATTCCTTCTGCCAACTTGATCATCCATCCACCTCGATTGGCAAACAAATTGGCATACCACTATAAGTAATTGAGTTTGAGTAATTGAGTTTGCTATTTCTGCATGACTCACAATGAAATATAAATAATATAAATAGATAAAGCCGAGAGCAGCATCGCATTGGTGTCTTGTCCGGCAAAAGCTGCTCATTGAAGGCGCTGAATGCTGAAAATGGCAACTATCGATAGACTTTTAACTATGATTGCATTCTTAACGCGGAAAGGTGATCTGGCTTGATGGGTATCAATGAAATGGGATTCGAGGTCTTCGAGGAGATGCTCGACTACGCAGACGAGCTGCAGATTAAAGTCCAGGAACTTGACAACGGTACGGTAGTGGCTGATGCAGGCGTAGAGGCTCATGGCGGATATGGCGCCGGCATCTACCTATCTCGCCTCTGCATGGCTGATCTGGCGGAGATTCAGCTTGCGCCTTTCGATATCAACGGCACTCTGCTGCCAGGCCTTCAGGTCGCTACCGACCATCCGGCAGTCTCCTGCATGGCTTCCCAGTGTGCCATGTGGCAGATCAAAGCAGACAAGTACTTTGCTATGGGCAGCGGTCCGGCACGGGTGCTTGCCAGAAAGACCTGCGAACTCTACGATAAGATATGCTTCGAGGAGTCCTCAGATGTGGCAGTAATCGTCCTGGAGGCTAGCAAGCTGCCCACTGAGGCCGTCTCTGCCTCCATCGCCGAGAAGTGCGGCATCGATCCGGCTGACCTACGGATCGCCGTCGCGCCTACGGATAGTGTGGCCGGGCTGGTGCAGGTCTCAGCAAGGGTGGTTGAGACCGGCCTGCATAAGCTCTTTGCTATGGGCTTTGACATCAACACCATCAAGAGCGGCTGGGGCAGGGCTCCCATCTCGCCCATCACCGGCGACGGCACCATGTGCATGGGCTCCTCCAATGATGCCATAATCTACGGTGGGGAGACCTACTATACGCTGGAGTACGAGAATTTAGAGGAGCTGCAAAAGTATCTTAAAGGCATGCCTTCTTCAGCCTCTCGTGATTGGGGAACGCCTTTTTACAAGACCTTCAAGGCTGCTGGATTTGATTTCTTCAAGGTGGACCACAACGTCTTCGCCCCGGCCAAGGTGGTCATAAACGAGATCCTGTCCAGGCGCACATTTGTAAGCGGCAAGGTGAACAAGGATGTGCTTGCAGAGTCCTTTAATCTGCAGAATCTAAATACTACGGAGATGATATGAAGACCCCAGAGTGCGACCTCAAAGGTCATGGACCGTGCCGTGGCTCTCTGTGCCAGCGCGGCTTTAGCCTCAATCATCTGTGCGACCAGCACATCAGGCTGCAATCGTACTGGTCCATGCGTAATCCCGGCAAGAAGCTGACCGAATGGCTGGACGGGCTGGCAAACGAGGATCTCGAAGAGGCATTGAGGAATGCCCCGCCTCGCGGGAAACACTGGCAGGTAATTGACACTTCGTCAAGCGAGGAATGAATTCCTGATTGCATCGCAATTGCTTCGCGCCCAATCTCAGGCTCTACCCATCGTTCCTTTTTAGTGGCGTTTTACCTATTTTTTGATTTGCAATTTATGTTATATCACTTAATTGCCTAATTGGCAATTTTATTGAAATTTACTTTACATTTAATAAGTAATTTTGAAATAGATGCCTCATTTTGTCCGCCAATTTTATTACCTATTTGACGCTCGACAAGAACGGAATATAATACTCAAAAAGGAGGTGATAATAGATGGATATTATGTCCCAGATATATGCAGTTATTATCTTTGGAGCGATGGTTGTCCTCTTGCCCTGGGGATTGAATAAATGGTCGGACAGCAGGGCAGGTGTAAGGTAGGATCACGTTGATTTGGCCGGTCCTGGGCAGGCCAGGACAGCACTTGTTTTTCCTGGATTGTGATGGGAAGATCAGGTGTAAGATCTGTCTAGGTAAGACGCAGCGTTTTTTATCCTTGCCTCAGTCGTATCCAGGGAAATATTCCTTTCGAATCCGGCTTGCCGGGATGTTCAGCTCCTGGAGGGCAAGCTGCATGGCCTGCACCATTTTTTTCGGGCCGCTGGTGAAAAAGACTCGCTCCTGATAGTCGGCCATTGTCCCGCTGATCATAGCCGCATCGATTCTTCCGGTCCGGCCTTTCCAGGCTGGTCCGGGGCGGGTCAGGGTATTGATGATAGTAAGCTTCTGATTTTTCTCCTTGAGGGATTCAAACTCATCTCCAAAGGGGATGTCATCCTCCGCTCGGTTGGAGTAGAAAAGGACGATATCGGCAGTAAGGCCCCGGTCTGAGCAGTACTTGATCATGCTGCGCAGAGGAGTTATGCCGATTCCTCCGGAGAGCATGGCGATCTTTTCGTGCTCCCCCTGGAAGGTGAAGCTGCCATAGGGCCCGGAAAACCGGATGAGGTCTCCCTCTTTCAGAGAGAGAACGGCATTGGAGAACTCGTGTCCGGTCAGCCGTTTGGTGACCTCTAGAAGATCCTCGGTAGGGCTGCTGGAGAGGCTGAGCGGCTTGGCGATCTTTGCGATTTTATCCTCTGCGCCCAGGCTCTCAAGCTCCAGCATTATGAATTGGCCGGCAATGTAGGAAAATCCCTCAGGCCGGCTAAACCGAATTGACCGGGAGGAGGCGGTGATCTGCTCCGTCTCGACAACCTCAGCCTCAAATTGCGCGTTCATAGGAAGTCCATAGAGAGTCCATCAGAGATGGACCGCTCTAGAGTCCTGAGGCGCTGGCCAGCTCCAGGCTCCGGCTTCGGTCCCCGTTGCCCTCGACCAGGATCGCAATGTTGCCTGCGTTCCAGAGGTAGAGATAGCGGATGCTGTTGTCGCCTTTGATGTCCTTTATCTCCAGAGCCCCATGACCGTTGACGGTTGCATTGCCGAAGATGGGCAGATTTCTGGCGAGCAGCCTCTGGTAGTCATCCTGGGACTTGAAGTTGGAGAGGGCCGCCTTAGCATGATCCTCGTCTGAGAGCTCTATGAGAGTGATCTTGGCATCGTCATTATCATAGGATCCGTCTTCATTCTTCCATTTGTATATGCCCACCGAGACATTTGCCTGGCCGATATCTTCCGGTCCGTAGAATTCCTCGATGTATTCGGTCATATTCAGATTGCTGTTCTCTCCTGGCAGGACTGCCAGAAGCTTGAAGCCCTCCGGCAGATTGGCAGTTGGAATGGCAGGATTTGATGTTGATGGCGAAGCTGCGGCTCCCGGGTCTTTTGCCAGGCAGCCGGCACCTGCCGTCAGAGCCAGGGAGATGAGCAATAAGCAGATTGTGTTCTTCATTGTCATGGAGGGCCCATTCGTTCTTTCAAGGCCATAAGCCTTGTGAGCCGAAAGTCAGTTCGGCATTCGCCGTTCATGCCATTTTGCAGTC
>MVRL01000079.1 GCA_002067705.1 Methanosaeta sp. PtaU1.Bin112 | reverse complement strand
TGCAAGCGCAATTACAACCAAGATCGAAAGACCCCTCATAATTTCTTCCTCAGGTTCTTGCCGATGTACTTCGAGTGAGTTTTGCCACCTTCCCGCCAGTAACCATACCAATAAGGACCGTGAGGGCAGCCCTTGCAGTTCTTGCCGCATGAGACGCGCTCCAGGCGATATGTCATGGAGCCGGAATGCCTCACCTCCACGAGCTCTCGCATAGCTTCCCGGTCACTGCCAGGCTCTGGCAGAGACGCTTCTTTTTCTGCGATAAGGCTGGCTACAATGTCCCTTATTTCGTAAAGGACCGGAAGATCCTGCTCTTGCAGGCGGTCGTGGATGGATTTGGGCAGCACGGGGTTTCTTATGTAATGGCATTAGATAAAGCTGTTGACAGGTTACATAAGATCCCAAAAAACTGTATGAAGAAACCACAGAGGCACAAAGTGCCCTCAAAGGAGCATCTTTCCCGTCAGAGTTATGCGAATCTCCTTCGTCTTGCCCTTCGGCGAGATGTCCAGGGCCTTGAGATCTGCGAGCCGGGCTACCTGGCGGGAGACTGTGCTCTCAGAGAGGCCGAGCCGCCCGGCGATCTCACCGATAGTGGTAGGCTGGCTTTCGAGCACGTCGTTGAGTATTCTTTTCTGCTTTTCCTCGAGAACGGCTGCGATATTAGGAAGCGCAATTTCATTGAGGCATCGTTCAATGTCGCTGAAGTTGGTTGCCCTGAAAATCTTCAAAGGATGGGAGAGGCAAGCGATCGTGAAGGCCAGGAAGATCTCTCGCGGACCGCCTGAGAGGTTTGCAAAGACCTGGCCCTCAGATCTTTCCAGCAAGTCCTTCAAAGAGACGACCATCCCTTCGAAATCCCTGTGATCGACGCGATGAATCTGCAGATCGATCTTACTGTCGATCTGCCTGGAGAGGTCTCGCACTGCCTGAACAGTCAGCTCTCCGCGCGAATCTCTCTCCTCTTCAGGGCGGATGAGAACTATTCGGTCGCCACCCTCGATTCCGTATTTCACTATCAAGGAGACGATTTGAGATGCATCAAAGCCCGAGAGGGAGATGTAGGTCTTCATTGACCTACATTGAAGATTGTGTGCATAAATGCTTTTCCATTGCACAGGTTTGCATTTAAAAATATACATTTGCAATAAAATGAAATAATTGCATTAGTCGACAGGTTTAAGTGCTAGGTGGTATAATCTCTGCTTGATGCCGCAGAAGATCACATTGATCACGAGGCCGCAGACGGCATTTGAGCTCCCTTACAGCGAGGGCTACCAGCTTTATTCAGCGATTCTTAACGTCATGCGCGGATGCGATGAGGCTGCAAGCAAGCACGCCCACGACTCACCGCTCAGCACTATGTCGATCAGCACTCTTGAGGGCAAATTTAGGAGAAGTCAGCGGCCTAAATACAAGGTCGTAGACCCAGCCAGCAGGTACAGTTTCCATATTGGGATCACCGATCCCAAAGAGATTGAGATCTTCCGGGCCATCATTCAGCCGCTTGTTCTGCAAGAGCAGGAGATAATCCTTGACAAGGGGGCGCTCAGGGTGGAGGAGGTGGCAAGCAGCACTGAGGGATTCGAGGAGATGGTGGCCTGGGCAGGGGCGAGAGGACAGAGCTGCTCATTTGTGGAGTTCGATTTTCGCTCTCCGGCCTGCATTCAGTACAGGAACACAAAGGTTATGGAGATGTTCCCACACCGAGAAGCTGTCTTCTCCTCGCTCCTGGCAAAGTGGAATTCCGTCTGTCCTGAAGCGCTGAGGATGGCGCTTGAGAGGGACGAGATGGCCCGATACCTGATGGAGGAGCCGATATCTTATGAGACGCACAGTGCGATGGTGAATACCGTGTTTGACAGAGCAAAGGGCCATCCCAGGCCGATACTCAGGCAGGGATTCCAGGGCAGGTGCAGGTATATCTTCACGAAGGATGCACCGAAGGATGTGAGGAACGCTGTCATGGTGCTGGCCAGATTTGCAGAGTATAGCGGAGTTGGGAGCGCCGTGGCCCGCGGGTGCGGGGCGGTGAGGGTGACATTTGGAGAGTGAGGTAATGGTAGCCGATTCTTTTCAGGACATTTTGAGAGATCGCAAGCGACTAAAGGAATTGAATTCCAAGATTGGAGAGAGATCCCTGGAGGAGCTCGAGTCCAGTCTTTTTGAAGAGTATCTCAAAGCAGTGGATATACATCTCGTAGAAAGGGGCATGGCCTTTAGGCCGGCCAAGAGCGTTGAATTTGGAAAAACCGACCAGAGCATGCTTAATCATATCAGAAATGGCGTCCTCTTTCTCCTTCGCTTCAATGAAGCTCTTGAAAAGCTCGATGCCAGACCACTTGAAAAAAACGGCCTCAAAGAATGCATTGCGCTATTCGTAGTACATGACCTTCACAAGCTGAAGTTTGGAGAATGGAAGCAAGACGAAGACGCTTTAGAGATGCTGGAAATAATGGAAAACCAGTTTGAGATACCTGAAGATACGCTCAAAGAATTTATTGACGAGATGCATCTCAGGGACTTTGCTCCGAGCCTGAAGGATGAGGATTATTTCTCAGTAGCAGTCGCCCTCCACAAGAGCAGATTCTCTCGCTCTGGCGCACGCACATCACGCTTCATGGACTTGGAGCCCTTCCTTTATCTCATGGACAGCATGGCGAGCTGCGCATCTCCGGAAGAGGCAGTCTCAGCACGATCGCTGACGGCGCTTCGTGACGGTTTCCCGCAAGACTCGCCCCACGATCAATTGAACCTGCAGTATCATCAGCTGGACGACGTCAAGGGCATCCTCTCAGGGATCATCAACAAGTCCGTTGCCGATGTGCTCAAAGAACAAGGCTTGATAATGCTCATGGCCTATCAGGACGGCTGCGTCTATCTTGGCAAAGGGAAACAGAGGGCGGCGATCTCTGAAGAGCTTATCGAGAGGGTATATGAGGCCTTGGAGAAGAACATTCAGGTCTCGACGCCGGCGCTATCCAGCGCGACATCACTTGTCAGGAAGGTTGACCTGCAAGGAAATATCAACTGCTACAGGCTGAGTGATGAATACTACTTCTTCAGTGGACCAAGGATGATGGTTCGCGCCTACATCGAAAAGGCGCTTACATTTGCTCAAATTCCGAAGAAAGCCGAATTGAGCGATGAAATGCGTACAAGCATCAGGCGAGCAATGGAAGCAGCTCAGATGGATCATACGTTATCTGATCGTGAGGAGAGGATGCTCGTTGAATACGCAAGGATGGTTAATACTGTTCAAAAGTCATTCATATCTAAGCTAATTAAGAATAAAGAGCAAGCTCTCTCAAAGAGCTGTGAGATCTGGGGCGTGCCTGACGATGTGAAGAAATCCCTCTTGAATGTGACTGATGAGATGGCAAGGAATCTTGTGAGCGGAGGGAAATGGGAGTATGCATACGCCATAGCGCAGTGCGTGATGGACCAGGAGCGGGATGGAGTAAAACTAAAGAATCTGTCGCCATCAATAGCCGCAGACTATATCTTTGAGCGGCTTTGGCCAGGCATTACTAATATCGAGGGGTGGAACGACTTCATCTCAGAGAGAACAATCCTTTACCGAAGGGAGCTTATCGAATACCTTCATGACACGCTATCGATAAACGGTACTATTTCTAAGATTGAAGAGTCTGAACTCAGCGATTCTTATCAAGAGTACCAGAAGGGTGGCAGTGGCGGCAGGCTATGCAATCTGTGCAACCGCGGGACTATGCTGAGTCAGGATGATATGAAAAAACCGAAGGCAGTCTCCTTTTTAGAGTTCAACTTCAGCAACAGGAGATTTATGGGAACAACCAAGCCAGATAACATCTATGCTTGTGTGCCCTGCGGCGTAGAGCTTGTCCTCAGGCTTAATGGCTTCAACCTGCCAAAAGGGAGAGCGTCTAACGATGAAAAGCTCTACTTCCATTTCATTCCAGATTACTTCTTCACGCCGGAGTCATGGGAGCTAGTGAACACGATCCTTTCAAAATTTTCGGATGAAGCAAGGGTGAGGATGGCAGCGCTCGCTGAGAGGACCTTCGACTCAAAGTACGTCGGTAGCTCTCCAGAGGTCGAGGGCGACCTTGATATCTACAGTTCATGGATCAAGGATCTGGCTGTAAAAGATGAGGATGAGGGCTCCAAAGGCATGAGCATGGCCCAGTACATGGCCCAAGGATACGATAACGTCATCGGAAATGCCAGCATGATCTTTTACAAGCCCTCGGACAACACCACAGAGTTTCATTTCTTCGGAGTCTACATCGCTCTGGTCATAGCCGCCTACACTGGCATGAGGGTCGTTGTCAGCCAGTCGCCCATCTGCACCATGCGAGGCAGGGATTTCAAAGAAGTCGTGGCGCTGGATGCGGTGAACTCGCACGTGGCGGAGTTTTACGGGAAGTTCATACCGCTCTCCAGGCTTGAGGAGACCATCAAGTCTGCGAGCGCTCTGATACGCCTCGGCTACAGCACAAGTTCGGGATTGAAAGACTCATTATTCCCGAAATATCTGCGAGTGATGAGGGATGAAGTGCTTCCTGGATCGTATCTCTTGAAGATGGTTCAACGGGCTTCGGAGACCGATAGTCACGTAAATTATCTGCTCGATGAAGCACTCTTTCTTGATAAGGCAAAGTTTAGGTGATCAATTATGGATGAATCGGATAAGATAAGTCATCTTGCGGAGCTTGGTTTTGGGATAGCCCAGCCAAAAGGATACAAGCCTCATTCAGTTGAAAGGCTGTTCAGGGAATCAGTGAAGGCCATAACTGAGCTTAGAGGAGTTGATCTCTCAAAAGGCGACTACAAAGCTACAGTCTCCGGGCGGATCCAGAAAGCCATCGACAGGATGGGCGACGATCAGGCGTTCATCCCTGCTAGAATGGGGCTTGATGCCAAGGCAGACGAGTTCGCCGACTATTTCGTGGAGATGATCCTGAACAGGATATGCGAGGGAAAACCAGGCAGACTCAAGAAGATGTCAAATAACCTTGCAGATGGCTACTATTCTGCAACTTTGAATATACGCCGCAAGTATTGGGAGGAGAGGAATTTGGATAAGATAAGCCAGACTGAGAAGGAGGAGATGAGATGAGCATTGAGGA
>MVRL01000078.1 GCA_002067705.1 Methanosaeta sp. PtaU1.Bin112 | reverse complement strand
TGCATAGCTAATTCTGTCTTCCAGTAGGCATTATACCAAAACTTATGGCCATCTTCTCTTTGCCTTCGCTCCAAATCCACCCAGCCCCATTTTGTCAGGGATCTTAAAGAACTGGATAATCGCCTCTCTGCGCGAATCCAATCAACATAGCGGCTGATATCTAGGCCCATTTCATTGGCTATCTCTTTCAGCGATTTGGCATCATCTTTGCTGCTGGGAAGTACCGCTAAAATGATATCGTGATTCATGATCTTATCCTTATATAAACAATTGATTATATAATATTTAAATCTATTGGAGTAGAATGAATTGTTTCTTCTCGGAGGTATGGCGCTAAAATCGATTTTATGGGCTTTCTTTCTCATCTACCCAATGCTTTCTCATGGGTGCCAATTTTGACTATGACTATAGTTCGAACGTCGTAATCCGTCCTGTAAATGATAACCCAGTGATCCTTGACATGGACTTCCCGATGGCCAGCTTTATCGTGACTTAATACCTCTCCACATTCTGGGTTGGTGATAAGCTTTTCAAAACGTTTCCTAAGCTGTTCGAACAGTACATTATCCTTCTTTTTGATACGTGATAGTTGATTCTTGATATCGTCAGGAAAGAACAGGCTATATGGGTTCTCTGTGGTGGCCTGATCAGGCTTTGGCTTACTAAGACTTATTTTCCTGACCATATGTAAAATGCCTAAAGGCTGTCTAGAAAAGCATCTAGTTCCTTGGCACTAGTAACTTGCGTTCCCTGACTTCGCTTGTACTGCGCCCAGGCTACATCTGTGCCCTTCAGGAGAGCTTTAATTTCCTTCTGGGGTCCTTCACTGATAGGCGTAATAGTTTCCTTTACCGTGCCAGCCATAGGAGTAATGGATGGTGAGCTTCGTATAAATAAATTAGCCATAGGTCATAGTCTCTCTGTAGTACCACATTAGCTGTACTGCCGAGAGATGAGACGCACTCATCAAGTTTGTAACTTATACATACTGACTTATACAACCTTCTCAAATCGGCCTAAATCCAATTCTGGCAAACCTGGCATTCCATAGACTTTGGAATTTTGCACAAGTTGACTTGATCGATCTCCTCATATCGGTCTATTTCGGCCACAGATAGCGGTTCTTGTGATGGCATTTTCCATAGCGCACCATAATGGGGTTTGAGTCCCAAAGATATCTTATAAAAATCTCTAGCGATTTAAAGAGGATCGAAAAAAGAGGGGATGGATTGCAGGTTACATACACTGCTTGGAGCTAGAATTAGCCATTATATCTCAACTCCTTTGCCTTGATCAATGGCTCAATGGCTCTACAGCACGGGGATCCTTAATCCCTCCAAGAGCGCCCGCAGCCCCGAATTGGACAATTTAGCATTTCTTTACTGCGGGATGTGGGTTATATCTTTTAAATATTAACTTTGTGCCTATAGCTACGCTATGACGTGCTGAGGTCTCATCCCCGCACGTAATCTATATTTAGAAACAGCATCTATCGGTCATGTCGTGAATGGTAAAACCTAAAGATTACCAGTAAGCTTGCCTAAAAGTCGTCTTCTGCGATATACATATTTTTATATTTATAATGTCCGAAATACTTATAAAGGCCTAAGACATATGCATCAATTATTGAGATCTGGGCATGGGGGTTATACAATAGATATTGAATCTGTGAAAAAGAAATATGAAGAAAGACTGCTTCGTCTGCCTAATGTCATTGGTATTGGAATTGGCGAGCTTAGAGGGAAACAGGTTATAAAAGTTTTTGTGACTCAAAAGTTACCTGTATCCGGTTTGAAGCCCAATAAAATTATTCCTAAGATTTTGGATGAATATGAGATTGACGTGGAAGAAATAGGCACCGTAATAGCTCAAAATAATAAAAAATTTGAGGAATAAGTTATGGCAAATCCTTTGGGCATGATATCCACAGAAGAGTTGGGTATTGTACAAAACGTCTTTCCTACTGCGGTCGACGTTTTCATGAATCGCGAAAAACCCATAGCAAATGTTGTGGGCCTAGGCATGGGTATTAAGTGGACAAAAGGTATGGCTACAGGTATACCCGCGCTTTTGGTACTTGTGACTCAGAAATTAGAGAAAAAGCAGCTATATGATACCGATATAATTTCTCCTGAATTCAAGGGCGTGGAAACCGATGTCCTTCAGATAGGGATACCCTATGCAGGATGCGATCAGTTGGATGCTGGTACCGAAACTCTTAAGGGGCGAGTCCGTCCTGCAAAAGGTGGATACAGTGTAGGGCACTATAAAATCACTGCAGGCACAATTGGAACGTGCGTCTATGATATTTTGCCAGGAGGTTCAGTCAGTCCGCCCCTACACGGAATCGGCATACCCTCAAAGTATTATATTCTGAGTAATAATCATGTTCTGGCCAATTGCAACAACGCACAAATAGGGGATCCAATTCTTCAGCCAGGACCATATGATGGGGGTACGTTAACTGATAAAATCGCGTCCTTGAGCAGGTTTGTTCCTATCACGTTCGAGCCACCGACGCCACGAGCTCAGCACAATAATCTCGTAGACGCAGCCGTTGCAGAGGGCGAGTTCGCTGATCTAGATCGTGAGTTATATTGGAATGGAAGCATCCGTGGATGGAAGCTGAAATCAAAGGTAAGCGTAGGATCCGCGGTGAAAAAAGTTGGTCGCACATCGAATCTTAGCAGTGGCAAAGTCACAGCTATAAGAGCAACAGTTGATGTATCATATGGTGGTGGGCTCGTTGCGAGGTTTAAAGACCAGTTCGTGACCACTAATATTTCAGAAGGAGGCGATTCTGGCTCTCTGGTGACAACACTAGACAACATTGCTGTAGGTCTGCTGTTTGCAGGTTCAACTTCGGCAACAATAGTCAACCCAATTGAATCCGTCCGATCATTGCTGAGAGTAGAGGTGGCAGAGCAAATACTATAATTTGCATTAGGAAACAGGCAAGTTGCACGTACTCGAAGTAAGGACTCTTTCTGGCCGCTATACGAGGCCAGCACAATTTTATAAACATGTTTTCGACCTCGTAAGGTCTGATGTTGCGCTCCAGGTTTAATTTCATATTTTGGCGCTATGGGTTGCGATTTTTCAGTATCGGGCAATTGTCGATAAATCATTCCATAGTGTAGTGGAATGGGTAGTTAGCCAGAAGCGATTTTGGACTTGTTAAGTGCTGGCCAGAAAAAGGAAAGAACTATCGCGGGTTAAACGTACTTATATTCAACGTCTTTATGGCTGACATCTAGGGAGCCTTGCCAACTATATGGTTATCTGGCCGATCCATCCAAGGTTTGTACTCGAAATCTGGATCTTTTGCCCTACGTTGTAAGGCATCGGCTCGCTTAGTCTCCCAATTTTCAAGAAAGCTCCCAATCAAATAGTCTTGTGTCTCTTGTAGATAGCAAATCTCCCGCCAATCGCTACTACCAAGATGTTCATCGATTCTTGATATCAGTTCATGGAAATGAGGTAGATCGATATTGAGTTTAAACCGCCAGTAATCAATGTCCATATCAAATAATTCATAATCCTCGATCACCATGGACAGTTCATCAAAGAGGTGAGCAAAGGCTTTCTCTTCAAAGCTCATGGATTCATAGTCTGCAGTACCATTTTCATTGTAGTGTTTAAGTATGTGTTGGAGCATTTCACGATGAGCAAACGCCGCCTCTTCTTCTTCGTTCCTGAGCGTCTCACCTAAATGGTCAAAATCGCCCTCGGGACCGAAATTCCTAAGAAACATCTCCCACCGAAGGCGTTCACTATTTTTCACTCTCCCGGCCTGGAGCTCTTCGGCTTCCTTTTGAAGCTTGAGATGGTCCCTGCGATCGAGTCGGTCTTTCGACATTCTTTAACACCTTTTCCTCATCCTTCTTGTAAGGTCAAAGCATGTGCATATTAAAGTTTATCTCCCTCGATCGCACATTCAGAAACGTCGGCCCTTGAGACATGTTGGAGTAGCCCTGCTGGGCCGGCCAGAGACACATATTTTAGGTGATCTTGAGGCCATGCTGGGCGCACCAGGCGAGGGGCGAGAATAGCATGTCATACTTACCACAGCATAGCCTGAAGATACATAGTCTATAAGTGCTAATATAGTTAGCGAATCTAAATTATTTATAATTGCATATAATTACTTATACATTGAAAATAACTTTTAAATCTACTATGTATAGACATTTTCGAATATTATTTTCGCATCCTTGCCATGAAATCCAACACGCCCCATTTTGAGTATCGAGCCCAAAAGATATTCATAATAATGTGTGAATTTTAATCAGGCTCACTGCATTGCGGTTTTGCTCCGATTTAGTCAATGATCGGTTTTCAGGCAGATAAGTCTATTGCTATTTATATTCCATTTTGCTGAATAAATTGTTTCTCAACTCACCCATTTCATACTTTATAGGCATAAAATAGGCTTTTCCGGTGAATTCCATTGTATCAAATCAGTGTAAGATTCACTGATTGCTATTTATGGAAGTTGTCACTAAATCCTGTACTATTCAAACAGAATAAATTATTAGATGAATTTTCTATTCTAAGAGCTATTATGCATTATCGCCCTTCGGCACAAAGGCCATATAGCCAAAGGGCCCAAGGGCCCTTATGCCCAAAGACACAAGGGACAAAGTTACTTTGAGCCCGGAAGCCTATAAGGCGCTGGAAGTTGAGGCCATGCTTCACGGCACAAGCCTCAAAGACACCGCTTCTAAGCTGATCCTAAAGGCAGCCTGCCCGAAGTGCATTGAGATCTTAGATATCATGGCCCGACCGCCCAAAGGCACAAGGGAAGAAGAGCCAAAGGGCCCTATGGCCCAAGAGCCCGATGCAATCACAGCCAAAGGGCCGGATGTCACAAGTACCAAAGAGCCAAAAGGTGAAAGGGCCCAAGGGCCCAAAGTCCCAAAGGCCAAAGGGAAGAAGTTATCTGAGGATACATTGGCCCTGGCAAAACTCAAGGAGCTGTATAGACGCGATCCAAAGCCGTCATTGGCGACAATGGGGGCAGAAGTGGGCTATTCAAAGAGCACGATTAGCGATAACCTCAGAAAGATGAAAGAAAGAGGAGAGCTGGAATAGGAATGTTCACCATACAGCTATCCCACACTGCTCAAAAGACCCTAGATAAGCTTCCACCCAATGTCGTGAAGAAGATCTTCATCCATCTAGGAGAACTCAGGAGAGATCCCTACCGCCCGCGCCCTATGGCCGATATCGTACCTGTCGCGGGAAGTGATGAAAAGTACCGGCTGCGAGTTGGTAAGCTCAGAGTTGAGTATGAAGTTGATGAGGACGAGAATATTATAAAATTATTAAAAATATTTCCTAAGAAAAGAAAATCCGATTACAGATAAATCGATATACCATTAAAGGAGAAGATTATCCAATGGCATCCCGAAGCGAAGTCATAGTGGCACAAGATGAACCTCTTAATGATTGGGATCTTGCCGCCCTTGAAGAAGAAGAAGAATCAACCGCCGAAGAACTTCAAGCACTCTTAGAACGCGAAAAGGACGATTTCATCAGCCTTGAAGAATACGCGAAGCGGCGCGGCATAAGTCTCTGAGCATAAGATTTTATCTATTCTATATCGCGGCCATGTGGCACAGCTCACCCCAAAGCATCAGCCAGCTATCCCTGAAGCCTGGGGAAGAGGAGATCAAGAAAAAAGGATGGTGGCATTTTTGGTAGAGACACAGGAGAAACCAACCACAACCAAGCCAGCGCCCAGGCAAACCGGCCCGCAATTCATCCCTAAGCTCAAGGGCAAGAAGGTCACTATCCGTCTGGCATCTGGAGGCCAGCCTATCACCGGCACCCTGGATAGATATAACCCCTATGAGATCCTCATCCAGACCGTAAAAGGGCCGATCCTGGTATTCAAGCACGCGATAGAACCCTTAAATTGAATGGGGGCGAGAGGGTAAAGCAGGATGGTAGGGTTATGGCTTTCCCTTCGCCCATGATTATATTAATCGATCATAAATAACTGTTTTGCGGCCTGTGCTGCTCATGATAGCAATTGCAACAGAGATAAGCCTGATGAAGCAGAAACCTCCTTGCTCAGAAGGCGGTGAGGAGATCCGGTGGAGGTATCCAGATCTCCGGCCTGTAGGGTTAACCAAAATTAGATATTTATACTAAACATTTGTTATACTTAATATTTCCTGTGTAGGATTGGTACCATGACGCTGCATATTGATACGGCTACTGAATCCGATCTCCACCGGAAAAACAATAAAAGAAAGGTCGATAAATTTTGATGGTATCGGAAACCCAGCATTCTTTTAGGCTTGATTTTAGGAAGTTCACAAGTTCCCTCAAATGAGGGACCAGCACGAGCCTATTTCTTATGTATCCGGGCCACATAAGATAATATCGAGATGTTACATAAGAACGGCCGATTGTGGCTTTATAGTGGCAACATTATAATTTTTGTAGTGCCCTATAATCAACGATCTCAGGCCCGGACGTATAAAACTATGTCAGGCAAGGGGATTATGCAGATTTCCGTTATGTGGAAACGGCGCGGCGAGGATAGACATAGATGGCCCGGAAGAAAACGAACAAACTTGGGAGTATGAACGATCTTTCCGCCGATTGGATATAGAACGGCAATCTTTATGAAGGCTGTGGCTTGCACGACAAGCATAACACATATATTAATTTAATATGATTTAATAGTACTAATGCCACATAATTTATTATCTTTAAGGTATTTAGCCACGCGGAGGATTTAAATGAAACATATGAAATGCGTTATAGTGCTGCTGCTGTGTCTATCGATGACGGTACTGCCAGCACTGGGAGCAGATGGCTTTCCTAAGACCATTGTAGATTCAGCGAACAAAACAGTGACTATAGACAAGCCGGTAGAGAGAATTGTCCCCATTGTAGCCTGGTCCTATGAGCCCATATATATCCTGAGGGCGCAAGATAAGATAGTGGGTGTAGAGAAAGGCTCCAAGGTCCAGTACTCTTATCTGCCTGGAATAGGAGACAAACCGGTCATCGGTACTTACAAGGAACCAGATTATGAAAAGATCATAGAGCTAAAACCCGATGCAGTTATCGTACAGCCAGCCTATCAAAAAAAGGTTGATGAGAAACTCTCGCCTCTAGGGATTAAAGTAATCTGTTTGCCATTCAATCAGCAGAATTCCTTCGATCATGATCTGTCGATCCTTGCTGAGATGCTCGGGCCCGATGGAGAGAAGCGCGCCAAGGAGTTCATCACCTGGAAACAAAGCTCCAATAATACCTTAAAAAACAGCGTCAAAGAAATCAGCCCGAAGGTCAGAGTATACGGTGAATGGTCAGATACACCATGGATGACCGGCTCTAAGGCATCTGGAATGAATGATGTAATCATTATGGCTGGAGGAAATAACATTGCAGAGGCCCTCAACCCAGATGCAAATTCATCATTACGCTATCCAACGGTGGAGTCTGAATGGGTGCTGAAAGAAAATCCACAGGTAATAATCTTTCCCGCTTTTGATTATTATACCGGGTATCAACAAAACGACACCATAAATGCCACCGAGTTTATCAATAACGCCAAGCTTCGCGCCGGATTGAACGGCACGGATGCCGTGTTGAATAACAGGATTTACATCATCGATGCCTATCTAATTGAAGCGGTGCGAGGCTTCATCGGAGCTCAATATCTGGCCAAACTGTTCTATCCAGAAGAGTTCAAGAACCTAGACCCTGACGCAGTCCACAAAGAGTATTACGAGAAGTGGTTAGGTGTGCCTTACAAGGGAATATGGGCTTATCCACAAGCAAGCTGAGTGGCTTGCTTAGCACTCCGTTTTGAACAGGTTAAAAGATGATAGTCACAGGCACAAACGGACACTGTTGAATAGGTACATCTCAGAGAACAATGCTCTATCAGCTAGATCGCCAGGAGGCCGTGGGGATGATGGAAGGACCGATGGTGAGCAGCCCACGGCCTAGAGGAAGGTGTGTCCATGGCTGACAAGCTAAGAGGGTGTCGTTCGCCAATATGCACATAATCGTATGAGTATTTATCCTTTTTCTTTGCATTACAATACTTCAAATCGTTCCATTTGGCAACGATCGGATTTGTCTTATTATCTCGTGATGAGAATAATATCTACATGCTATTATAATAGAAACGATACCGAAACGGTATTAGCAGATCAACTAAAACAAGCATCAAATAGTTATTATCCTTCTCGGATCTATGGAAATTATTTGTATATTTTTCGACTATATTAATTAGATAAGCCTATTCTCTCAACTATACGCTCCTAGGTGACCGTTGCCAAATGGCACGGATAAAATATCCTCAGCTCTCGCGGTTAGTCGCGCGGTTCGCCGTCCATCTCCGAGATGGCCACATTCAAGAGCTGGACAAATCCTCTCAGCTCGATGGAGTGCTCTGATGCAATCGCGACGTGAGACCGGCTCGCCTTCCATCCCTGCCAGGTATTGCCGGGCCTGAGGTGAGCTGAGAGAGACCTTCTCTTTGCCTTCCGCCAGGACTCTTATGTGGTTGACCAGGGCCTCAGCTCGGAGCTGGATTTTGGTTATGGCCTGACGGATGATCCCTCTTTTGGCCGGTGTCGCGGTCTTTAGAGCATCCCTAATCCTCGCTAAAAGCTGTTTGATGTAGGCATTGATGAGAAGTATCTTCTCTACCGGGGATCTAGCCGTCTTGAGGCTATCCTGAGCCTTTCCGGTCAATCTGGCAAGCTCTTTACCTCGGATAATTCCACAATCTCTTAGCATCTCTGCAAGCTGATTATAGACCTCAATGCAGTCCTTGAGGACGTTCTGGAATTCAGAGACGGGGATCTCTATCGATTCAAAACCGTTTTGCGTCGGATGGGACGCAAAGCTATTTAAGGCAGCATTGGCTAGTTTAGTCATACGGTTATCACCTGCGACGGTGTTTTCCTAGCCGGGTGTTACGAGCACCTGGCAGGAACCTAATTTTCACTGACTATTATTCTGTTAGATTATTCAAATTATTATTAAAGCTATGCCTGGCAATGGCTATATTCTGGAAGAAAGCTATTGCTATCTGTCATTGCACGTCACCAACGGCATTGACGCGGGCGGGCTTCGGCTCGCTCTTCATGCTTCAACAGGTACATTGCTTTTTGTGAGATAATCCCTAAGGGCTTCTTCCACAACCTTGCCCATGCCGCGCATACTTCCGTATTTATCGACTACATGTTTTCGCAGTGCAAGAACCACTGGATCAGGCACCTCAACGTTAATCTTTGACATAGATACTGGATAAGTCACTATTCCTTTATAAATCTTATCTCTTTGGCCTTTCAAAGGACAATCCTTAAATAAGATAAGTGGCTATTGCTCATTGGTGACGTGTAATGTCTGGAAATCTCTTAGATAAGGTCCAAACCGGCCCAGTAACGCAATCAGTAGAGTCAGTTAAGAGCCTGTTAGCTTATGTGGGCCGGGCAAGTGATCCGCTACCTTCGGACGTGAGCCTTGATAACGGTCGCTTAGTGCTGATTCTGAGCAACAAAAAAGATGCTTACTACACTTGCACCGCCGCGAAGTGTTCATGCCCTGGCAATCAGTTTAGGCATAACTGCAAGCATATGAGGAAATACTTTCCTGAGACCGCGAAGCCCGCCGCGACAGTAACAGAGCTGGGAAGCATCCGGCCCACTGGTGGGTGGATCGGCCCGGACGGTCAGAAAGCAAACGGCCCGGTAGAGGCCTGATCCTTTTCATTTTGAGCTTATGGAGTCTGCAAAATCTTCTTCCTGCCAGGTTGCCAACCTCACCGTAGTAACGAATGTTTTTCGGCTCGATCTTCTTCCCTCCTGCGATCGGAAATATTGACCCAGAGTATCAGTGAAGCCCTCCTTCTTTCACCGCTCGCCAGACGTCTGGATATGCCTTCTTTACTGCTTTTTCTAACAGAATTGATGCTTCTTTGCTCATAGAGTATCGGACTGTGGTCAACTGCATGTACCGCAATACCGCCGAGACTTCAGGATTCCATATGGTGATCTTGGACTTGGCATCGGCCTCGTTGAGGGCCTGTTGCAAAATTTGTGGGTCGATTCTGGCCGGCGCAATCCTGGCATCTGACTCCGAAGTCTGCACTATTGTATCCGTGTGCTGAAGCTCTAATTTGGAACTCTGAACTTCAGCCTCTGCACTACATACCTCCGACTCCGTACTTCGTACTTCCGCTTTCGCGGGCTTTGCTTCGGTCTCTGGACTGCGAAAGATTGAAGTTCGGCCTTTACCTAAAACCTCACTGCTCATGAAGGAACTCCTCCGCGAATTTTTTGTATGCCTTGGCACCCGGCGAATTGGGTGCATATAATGCCACGGGTTTGCCGAAGCTCGGAGCTTCAGCCACCTTTATGTTACGGGGAATGATCGTACTATAGACATCACCGCCGAACTGCTCCCTGAGTACATTGATCACGGCTTTACCGTGGTTGTTTACCTTGCTGGCCATAGTCACAAGAAATCTCGTTCTCGGTCGATGGTCATAGAAGGATGCTATGTCCTCCAGTGTCTGGCGGATGTCCTCAGTGCCTTCTAGGGAATGGTATTCGGCCATGACTGGAATTACTACCTGATTGCAAGCCAGCAGGGCATTGAGTGTCAACAAACCCATTGTAGGTGGACAGTCAATGATTATCTGGTCGTAGTCGTTGCTTATCGCAACAAGTAATCTACGCAAGATCAGCTCCCGTGCCATACGGGGTGCTATACTGAGTTCAGCACCATCCATTTCCAGGTTGCAGGGGGCGATATCCAAGTTGCTTATGCTGGTGGGCACAATGATCTCGGGTAGGGGGAGGCCACCGACTACCGAATTGTATATGGTCTTGTCTAGGTTCCTTTTGTCTATTCCCAGGGCCACGGTAGAGCCTCCCTGTGGGTCCATGTCCACCAATAATACTTTTTTCTGCCTTATGGCTAGGTCAGCTGCCAGGTTGACCGAGGTGGTGGTCTTGCCCACACCTCCCTTTCGATTTACTATGGATGTGGTGGTGTGCATATGTCATCCTGCGCTGTTTTCAGGATAATTAGATTGCGGCTGAAGTTCGAACTTCATCACTATGGTTTGCGGGCATCGAGCTATGGACTACGGAGTCAATTCTACGCTCTCCGTAAGTACATCCTCGTAGTATGAAGTACGAAGTTCAGAAAAACCACAATTCGGTGCATTGGATAGATAAGCCCATCCCTTTGTCATGCATGGCTTTCAAGGAGACTGCGAACGAGCGGCTATTCCTGATGAAAGACCTGGCAGCATCTAAGTACCCCAGCAGATTGATTACCTGGTGCAGATCCCAATTTGAGTCTTCTGCGTCAGGCATGGGTCCGGTCAGCAAGCATCTTGTCTGCAGGTCGACTCTTCCAAATCAGGTCAAAAAGCTCCGTTTGCTTATATTCTTGCTCGATCTGGAATAGATCACTTTCGCCCCGCGGTGATCTAGCTTAAATACTTCCTTGAATAGTACAAAACTACCTCTCAATTAAAATATAGGGGGCTTCAGAAGTTGAACTCAACAATACAAATACCTGGCTATTTTGGAAACCTGATAGTATTTGATAAATTCTCAGCATATTCTCAAAAGCGAAATGATATACATGGACTCGACTGCAATAGAACCTGGCGAGAGTATGACTAGGCATCAACTATATTAAATATAAAATGAATAATCCAGGAATGGCTAAAAGTCGTGGCCCTGTAGGGCAGACGCCTGGCTAGCGCACCCTACAGCAAGGAGTACTAAAGGATGAAACGCACAAGCATGATCGAGCGGATCGCTTTTAGAGCGTATCCCACCCAGCTTAAAAAGCTGAACGCATTCTGTGAGGCAAATAATACAAAACCAGGAACGCTTTTCAGAAGCTTTATTGATAGTTTAGATTGTAGTGGGCAGACCTTGGCTAGAGATCTGCCCCGAAGGCACCGGAGTGAAACGCACAAGACTTCAAACAGGTGGTCTTCATAACAAACTGTTTTTGTCGATTATTAAAAGTTTGTGCAACATTTTTCCTACTGGCTCTGCCATTTTCGATATCTTTCGATGATAGGGTGAATGAAAATAGTCTGCCTAAACTCGATATGCTGAGGAGAGGATGATTAGGCAAAAAAAACTGACGGACCTCTCCTGCGATCAAAGACTTGTCCGAGCTGCAGAAGATATCATCGAATCAGGGAGCTGCGCCGTGTCCAAGCCTATCCGGGCGGGCATGACCACATCTACAGTCATGGCCTGTGAGCACCGAGGCTGGCCTCTTTTGGTCCTGGCACCAACTAGGCGAATACTGAAAGAAACGGTTGCAAAGGCATCCTGCGGAGCCGTGAGAGTTCCAGGAAATAGCGAATGCCCCTTGATCGAACCAGATCTTGAGAAAAATCCCATCTTGAGACAATTGCCTTTGACACTTCCTGATTGTCAGAAATGCTCTGCATCTGGAGGATGTGAGGTCCTGGCGATCCTGCGGGCGGAGCATCCGGGTGTCATGGCTCTGACATACGCCAAGCTTGAGGCCCTGATTCTCAGTCGAGGAAGGATGGCCAAAGAGATACTCGCGAAGATATCAAGGGCTGAGGTCGTCATGATGGATGAGGCCCATGTTCTGTCTCTGCCTTCGGCGGTGAGCGTGTGGGCCTTTGTATCACTGAAGATCCCTGATAAGTACAAGGCGTTGGGGCGAGTATACCAGAAGTGGCTGGAATTCTGCCAGAGCCATGTGGGATTGATCATGGAGCTTATGGAGCGGGCCGGGCAAGGACATGCAGGCCAGCACCTCTCCCGGAGTGTTTTCAACGCGAGCTTCTTGGAATGGAGAGAACTCAAGACTGCATGGTCGCAACTTCGCAAACTGGCAGTTGTCCATGAGATGTCAGACGATGAGATTCTCGCTCTTAGAGATATCATCACCATCATGAGCACGAGCCAAATCTCAGTAGGCTACATCAGTGAGAATGGAGGAAAAGGTGGCGGGGTCTATATCTCTGCAGGCCAGGTGAGGCAGTACAGAGCAATCAACGAGTTTTTGACCAACCACGTCAGCCACGCAAAGCATCTGTTTGTCTCAGGGACCCTCTTTGAGCCCCTTCCAGGCTATTTCTCGGAGCTAGCTGGCAAGGATATCAAGAATGTGATATTTCCAGATCTACGAGGCGCTACAGAGAAGCTGACTCTCATTCCTGATAGGTGGACGCTAGGAAACGCAAATTTTGCCGAGAAGCTGCCAGTCATCTTGGAGACTATCAAGGCCATAGCGGATCGAGAAAAGCAGCCTATCTACTTGCTAGCGCCAAATGGCAGCAAGGCAGTCTGGCTAAAGGAAGAGATTGCCAAACTCGGACTGAAGGGCATTTATGTCGATTACTATCGATCCGATCTCAGTCTAGGCGTGGAGCGAACAGAACGAGTCTGTATTACTGTTGGCATGGCTGAGACACCTGCTAATTCCTGCGATGCTCTGGCCCATGGTAAAGACTCAGATGATAGATGGCTTGATTCCCGGAGACTTCGCCGCCAGGGTGTAGACGCGGCAACGTGGCAGGCGGTCAACAGAGTGAGAGATCCAGATGGAAAGGTGGAATCGAGGATTTATTTCATAGGATGCAGGCTAGACCGCGTTCTGCAGGCTGCTACTTGGGGGACCAATCGCAATCTTGTAGTGAAGGAGATCTCGGAGAGAAAAGACTGCGACGGAATGAATATAAGAAGTCCGATCTTTGAGGTCAGAGTCGATCAGGAAATCAAGCTTCCCAGGATCTATGGAGAGAGCAAGGATCTGAAAAATTCAGAGCGGCGGTCCGTAGATGACTTCATTGAATGTATCGAATTCTATAATCATGGTATCATAAATTCCCAGAATCACTGCATTCTCCCTACTATAATATATAGGGAAAATGCAGTGAAACTAGGAATTTATAATTTTCCCCAGAATGAATATGAGCTCTCTTCAACTTCGGCTTCTCTGTATTCCTTATTCGTCAACCGGACGGATCATTATGCCCAGCAGTTTAAGGACTCCAAGTCAGGGAAATGGACGTTCTCAAAGGTTATTGGAGAGTTGACAGAAAAACGGATCAAACAGCATATTGCAGGTGAAATCACCACAGGCGTTTATCAGATTGCCCTCGATGATACAGTCACCTGGTGTTGTGATGACTTCGACTCACATAATGGTGAAACGGACACACGCGAGAAGGTTGGCAAGGTTGTAGGAGTCCTGAGGAACTATGGCATTCCGTTCTTGCTGGAAGCCTCAGGGAGCATGGATTCTTATCATCTCTGGATATTTCTCAGTAGGACCCGTACTTATAACGCCTATCGCTTTATAAGACAGATCAACTCTGAGGCCGGCGTAGATCCTGAATGCTGGCCGAAGCAAAAGAAGCTCAATAAGAATAACCGCTTCGGTAATTTGGTTAAGCTTCCTGTATGTTATCATAACAAGAGCGAGAGCAGGTCAGCGTTCATTGATGCTGACACATTCGAGCCACTGGAAGGGCCTATCACTCCACCTGGCCAGGTGCATCTCCTGGAGATCCCAGACCTATCAGAGTCCAGCTCTGAAGGAATGCCTAAGGTATCCATACGTTATGAAACCAAGAGAAAGACATGCTCACGCAATGTCCTTGATTACTGTATGCAGAGGGCCTTGGATGATAAGGTCTCTCTCCAGGGTTCTGAGGGTCATCATCTCAGGCTGGCGATAGCCGTAAAAGCTCAGCATATCGGCTTGAGCGCTGAAGAGACAACGCAATTGTTCCAGAGCCAGACGGATTATGACGATGATTTCAGCTTGAATAAGGTGTTGGAAACCTGGAGCTACAATTACTCCCCTTGGTCTTGCTATACGTTACGTGATAAGTGCGGGAAATTGATCAATGGATATTGTCGGAGCTGTCCCATCAATAATGCTGCTCGTGAGAAGGTGAGGGTCTGAATGATGAATCGTCCAATTTATTATCTTTTAGTCCTAAAGTTCAAATACTAAATGTCCTAAATAGGATAAATATCTGAGTAAATGTACAAAAAAATTCCGAGGTGTGACGATCTGATGTCTAAGGCGACAAAACCAGACAAAATCCGACAGCTTTCTCAGGAGCAGCAGAATGCCATAGAGCACCTTCTGCAGGGCAAGAGCGATAGAGTCGTATCCGATGCCGTGGGCGTGGCCAGGCAGACCATCTGGGAGTGGCGAAATCGTGATCCTCTCTTCATTGCCGAGCTGAACCGCCAGCGGTCCGAGCTGTGGAACGAGGCTCGTGAGAGGCTGAAGATCCTTGCCAATCGGGCCTTAGATGTGGTAGAGTTGCAGCTTGACAGCGGCGATCCTAAAGCATCCCTGGCGGCAGCCAAGTACATTCTGCAAGGCACCAGGCTTCTGGGTGAGACCGATCTGCCTCCATGCGGTCTTACAACTCCTGAAGGCGTGATCATGGCAAGGCTAAGAAACGAAGCCCGGAGTGAGCTGGAGGCCCAGGGCAAGGGCAGGGCTCTCCATATCATCGATTTCTCTGGCATTGAGGATGAGGTCGAGGATTTGGCCAAGAGCCGATTGAAGAAGGCAATGGCAGAGGCCGGGCTCTCATGATCGATAAGGCCAGGGTCTGCTCTTCTCAGAAAGAGGACCTGTCTATAGAGCACTTTATAGAGCTGATCGGGAAGCGGATCCAGGACTGCGATGCATGGGAGCGAAAACTCTGCTCCCAGGGAAATCTGAAAGAAGCCGAGAAGATCAGAAAAAGCAAGTTGAAGATGATGAAATCGTTGGGAGAACTCCAGAGATGTCAATTACTCAGGAAGAGATAACAAGAACGTTTGATGCAATGCAGAGCCGGTCCCCTCCGCCAAGATTGACGCCGGAGCAACTTAACGCTATCGATTTGCTGATTTTTGGGAAAACCGATAAAGAAGTAGCTGAGACCATCGGCGTTGGCCGGAACACCATATCAAAATGGTACAAAAATGCATTTTTTATCGCAGAATTGAACGCCAGAAGAGAGGAGCTATGGAAAGGAGAGAAGCTTCGGCTCAAGTCACTGGTTCATGAGGCGGTGGATGTTCTATCCAACGGCCTGCGCAGCTCAGATGAGAAAGTAGCGATTACCTCAGCAGTCCATATCCTGAAGACCGTTGGCTTGTATGGAGAGGTGAAAGATAGCTTCGGGCCTACCACGCCGGAGAACGCTGTTTGGGATCAAAGAGCAAAGAAAGAGCTTCAGACTTACATGGCCTTGAGGCCGGATTCGTTCTGCGAATGGTCGGTAAAGAATCACATGGAAGAGCTGGCTCATGAAGATGCCCAGAAGTACATGGCGTACTGGTATGAGCAGGCGGTTGATGAGCAGAAGAAGGAGCTGAGGGAGTACAAGAAGAAGGCAAAGGTCCAAGCGGAGCCCGTACCTCTGACGATTGAGGAAGATCACCTACAGGGCCAAGACGATATCCAAGAGCCTATTAATGTCTAGGGGAGATACAATCCCATTTAGCCTTCGCATAGGCGAGCCGACAATTTTTGATAGGCGTTAACCATATCAATTTTTCAGGTAACCATTGGAGCATAAATTTGCGATGATTAGTATGCTTTGTACATGTCGTGTTTATATCCTAAACTCCGCCCTTTTTAATAACCAGATTGGCTTCGACAGGAACTCCAATCCCCATCTTCTCGAATATCGTTC
>MVRL01000077.1 GCA_002067705.1 Methanosaeta sp. PtaU1.Bin112 | reverse complement strand
GCTCACGTAGCCGACGAACCGGGTCTGGCCATCCTCGACCGCTCGGACCCAACCCTTGGGGATAACGGCCTTGGTGCTTGGGACGATGAGCTTGACCTCAGATGGCCGGGAGGCGTCGATATACCGGACCATGTCATAGTCCGATTCCTCAGCTGCGTACTCCTGGCCTCCCAGGGTCTTGAAGAAGAATTCCATCTCACTTTCCCGTCCGGTTCATGAGGTAGCCGACCTGCCGCAAGATCTCCTCGTTCCGAGAGCCCTGGACTGTCACCCGGCATCGATGGTGACGCTTCCAGGCTGGAACATTCCTCGGAGCTGGTCCAGGCCCGCCACGATCTCGCCTCCTGGCCGGTCGCCCACAACAGCGAGCGTCGGTGCCGAGACATAGGATCCCTCGGCAAACGATGGAATATTCCACGTCGCCGACAAAATGTCATCGAATAGATCCTGTACGTTGCCAGACCCACCGCCACCACCTCCTCCAGAAGAATAAATGGGCATGGTGGCCCCAGCCGCAGCATCTGCCCGGATCTGAGCGATCACTGCAAAGGCTTGGCTGCCGTCCGCTGTGATGGGCATGGACGCCTGGTCCTCTGCATCTGTCTGGAGGGCATCGACGTCCTGCGTGGCCTGAGTAGTGTCTACCTTGACTGTCGTGGACCACTTGGAGTCGTCCTGCAGATCCTGAGCAAGCTGGTCCATGTAGGCTTTGCCCTCCTCTTCGTAATCGAACCCGACCTGAATATTGGTAGGATGATAAGCTCCTCTCTGTGCCTCCTGCTGCAGGAATCCGAGATAATTCTCACCAGAGGGGCCTATATAGCCTCCAAGAAACAGATCCGTCCGGGCCTCCTGCGCCTCCGCAAAGTCGCTCAGAGCACAATCACAGCCCTCCATGCTGTCTGCGAGAGACTGTGAGTTTGCAGCCAGCATGTTGAGGGATGGATCGTATTTTGCGAGCGCTGCCGTTGTCTGGCTGACCTGATCTCCGAGGGCATCTGTCTTTGAGCTGAGGTCATCCCAAGCCCAGCCTGTCTCCTCCATTATGCCCTTGACCTCGCCGAGCTGCTCTTCGAGTTCCCAGGCGACAGTGGGGCTTTCGATGTTCTTCCAGGTCCTGTCCTCCCATACGAGTTTGTCCGCTTTGCTTCGGATTTCATCTGCCAATGGCGTTCCAGTTTTCTCGCTTGGTTCAGTGCTCTTTCCTTTGTCCGATAGGTCGTCTAATTTGTCGATAACTTTGTCTACTCCGCCATCTACTCCGTCGTATATTTTGTCAGAATTTTGTATGCCCTGCAAGATGCCCTTTTCATCCGAGGTCCTCTGTTCCTCTGGGATTTTCTTGATTTCATTTACTGCTTCATTTTCGGCACCTTGAACCGCAGGGGATTTTCCAGCCAACATGAAAGCACCAGTCCAGACGCTGTCAACAATTCCCTGACCAAGGCGATCGAGGGAGTCGTCCGTAGCGGCGATCTTATCAGCGCCTTTGATGTAGCCCTCTCCGTTCCATATATTTTGTACAGTTACGCCAGTTCCTAGCACCTGTGCAGGAGCTACATGGACGTCATATCCACTTTCCTTTAGCCTGGTTGCCAAACTCTCCATGTAGTCGTTAGATGAGCCAGGGACCGATTTGATTGTGAGGTTCTGGTTATTTCCAGTGATTGTAGCAAAGCTCATCCCGATGAAAAGGGAACTGAAAGAGCTTAGCCGCTGCATCAAGGAGGGCACCGCTGTTGTTCGTAGCAAAGCTCATCCCGATGAAAAGGGAACTGAAAGTCATGTGGCACCAGGCAGGAGTGGAAGTGCTGCAGGTGTAGCAAAGCTCATCCCGATGAAAAGGGAACTGAAAGTCAAAAACACACTTAAAGTCCCTTCCCATTAGAAAGCGTAGCAAAGCTCATCCCGATGAAAAGGGAACTGAAAGATAAGTTTTCTTGATAAGCTTTGGATTCGGCTTCGGCTGTAGCAAAGCTCATCCCGATGAAAAGGGAACTGAAAGGCATTGGCCCAGGAGAGGAGGATTAGAACCTGGGCCGACTGAGTAGCAAAGCTCATCCCGATGAAAAGGGAACTGAAAGAGACAACTTCCTGCAGATCGGAGAGGGCCATTCGCTGTAGCAAAGCTCATCCCGATGAAAAGGGAACTGAAAGTCCGTTCTCTGGGCTATCGCGAGGTGAGAGCGGCCATAGAGTAGCAAAGCTCATCCCGATGAAAAGGGAACTGAAAGGTGATATGGCGATCATGACGCGCTGGCCATCCTTGGATGTAGCAAAGCTCATCCCGATGAAAAGGGAACTGAAAGACATTGGATGTTCTGCATCGAACTTGATCCACTTACGTAGCAAAGCTCATCCCGATGAAAAGGGAACTGAAAGTGGACGCATCGCACCAGTATAACTCTGAGACAGTGGACGAGTAGCAAAGCTCATCCCGATGAAAAGGGAACTGAAAGAGCAACTTCACCGCGGCCACGCCCCCATTGTACGTGATCGTGTAGCAAAGCTCATCCCGATGAAAAGGGAACTGAAAGCCCCAATTGCGGCCAGGATGTGCCGCGACCTCGGTCGCAGTAGCAAAGCTCATCCCGATGAAAAGGGAACTGAAAGTACGATGTTCCTCCATACGGCATTTCAGGCGATCGAGGTAGCAAAGCTCATCCCGATGAAAAGGGAACTGAAAGAGCTCGTGGCGATCTTGCGACGAGGCCGCACGATCAGCGTAGCAAAGCTCATCCCGATGAAAAGGGAACTGAAAGACTAATGGAGTCATATCCTAGCGGGACATTTCTAGGGTAGCAAAGCTCATCCCGATGAAAAGGGAACTGAAAGGTGTAGATCGCAGCACTCAACTCCACAATCTCAGGTGTAGCAAAGCTCATCCCGATGAAAAGGGAACTGAAAGGGATATTTCCTGATCAGGCATGAGATCTGGTAATCGCGGTAGCAAAGCTCATCCCGATGAAAAGGGAACTGAAAGCTGATCGGATCGTGACCGGGGCATGCGCTAAGCAGGGGGGGTAGCAAAGCTCATCCCGATGAAAAGGGAACTGAAAGGCGGTGTGCGATCAGACGGTTAGAGGCGTGGGGTTTCCGGGGGGTAGCAAAGCTCATCCCGATGAAAAGGGAACTGAAAGGTGATCGCCTCGGTCGGTCACTCAAATCGCTCCTCGGTAGCAAAGCTCATCCCGATGAAAAGGGAACTGAAAGTGCGCAGCAGCGAGGCTGACGAGAAAATCTCCGATCATGTAGCAAAGCTCATCCCGATGAAAAGGGAACTGAAAGGCCATTACTTCCGCCAATGCCGCAATGCCAACTGCTGTAGCAAAGCTCATCCCGATGAAAAGGGAACTGAAAGTTGGACCAACCCCGCCTCCAGCTCGAATAGTTGCGCCGGTAGCAAAGCTCATCCCGATGAAAAGGGAACTGAAAGAGCATGACGCAGGAGACGAAATCTTGCAGGTCCGCATCGACGGTCGTAGCCTGCTAGTCCTGGATTTATCGCAACATTTTTGCATCATCCGATTGATTTCTCGCCATGGGCGATCTTCCTCTCTCCCAGTTCGAAGCCAGTATTGTGTTCGAATCCGAAGCCGACCTCACCAGGTGGTCTGGAAATACTCTGCGCAGCGGCTTTGGAGCCCACCTCAGATCTCTGGTTTGCATCATGAGGTCAAGACAGGAAGGGCACGAGGCTGCAGCATGTGAGGGCTGCCCCGTGCGAGGTACCTGCGTTTATGATTACTTTTATAACAGCCGTCCGCCTGAAGGCGGCAAGGTGCTGCGAAAGCAAAGTGACATTCCCAGGCCGTTTGTCTTCGATCCCCCTCTCTCTGGAAGGCACCCAGCCGGGTCACCAGCATCCTTCAACTTCACCCTCTTCGGCAGGGGAATCGAGTATCTGCCCTATTTCCTGTTAGCGCTCAGAAACTTGGGCGAGAGCGGGATGAGCAGGGGATATCGACAGGGCCTGGGCAAGTTTCGCCTGGAGGCGGTGGATTCCGTCGGATACGGCACCCGCAATAACATCTTCTCAGGAGATACAGTCTTCAACCGGGCCATTCCTCTGAGCTACCAGGAGATGCTCAGAGGATCAGTGGAGCACACAGGCGACCTGAGGGTCCGCTTCATTACGCCTGCACAGATAAAAGAGGACGACAGGTTCACTGCGACCCCGACCTTCCGGGGCCTGATCTCCAGGCTGCTCTTCCGGGCCAATGCCCTGGCAGAGTTCTACGGCACTGGGATGCTGTACGATAACGAGAAGGTGCTGGCGCTGCTGGGCGAATGCCGGGCCATCAGCACTGTCTCCGCCAGCACCGCAGAGGTCAGAGCCGAGAGATACTTTCACAAGCAGAGGATAAAGAGGCAGCAGCTTCCGCCATTCTTCAAGGGCGAGATGACCTACCACGGCGATTTTTCGCGGGAGATCATGGCGCTGCTGGAGCTGGGCAGGTTAATCCATGTGGGAAAGATGGCCACCTTCGGGAACGGGCTGTACGAGATCGAGGTTTGAGCCGCGGAATTCGGAGCAGGACGGAGCAATTCTATCTGGGAGGATGACAAGCGGGTGAAGGTGGGCAGGCACAATGGCTGGAAGATCGTGATCCTAGGCAGCTTGACTGAATGTCGCAAAGCAAATCCCGACGAAAATGGTTATATGAGCAAATGCAAGCTCCCTGTCTATTCGCTCTTGCCACTCATAGCTCTATAAATGCTTGGCAAACTCTTCTTGATCGACTTTTGCAAGCTTCAAAACGCTTTTCAATGTACCTGGCTTGAGTTCATCATGCATTGGCACAACAGTACCAATTTTTCCTTGTGCTGTCGCTTTTGAGAGCCTGACGTGACTGCGGAACGTCCCGAGATTGCGAATCTAAACTTGTTGCAGAGGATTCTGACAACAGTCTCGCCGGATATGCCCCTAAGTCTCAGCAACTTCAGTTACCTCAAAGGTCGTGATGATCGATCGCCCCTTGCGCTCCAGGGGGAATTCTTCCAGATACAGTTCGGTAGCCTCTTTGAGGTTCTTGGTAGCTTCTTCAATGGTCTTTCCCTGGCTTGCCGTACCCACTTCCGGGCATTCGGCGATATACATATCTTCTTCTTTGCGGATTACCGCGGTGAGCGTGATCATACAGTTATAGTAGTAGTCACTGGATTTAAAAGCTATCAGAAAGATACTGCCTCTGAAGCCAGTCAAGCAGCTTGTGTCCATCAAGATTGCATCGCGAGCCCAGGGGCGCGCGGGTGCCCGCGTGCCCGCACGGACGCGGGGGCAGGCGGAGACGCCAGCGGGGCTGTTGCAGGGAGCTGGCGACGCGCCGGGCCTGCCTGGCCGCGGGGCAGGGGAGAACTATGGAGGGCCAGCGGTCTCCCAGCGGCGTAGCAATGGGCGAGGAGCGGCAGGCAGGCGTTCAGGGCGGGGTGGGGGAGTGGCATTCTTTGCATCGATATGGATTTACATAAGCTGTGTAATTGGTCGAACTTTTCTCCATTTTGTAAGGCAAATAAGTTAGCACAAATATTCTATGCTTACCTCGCTCTATTTTTTTATCAGAAAATGTATTAATGCGATCGAAGAGATCCTTTGAGTTTAATTCTCCAAGATCATCTAAAGGCTGAACAACTTCATAATCATGAATATTGCCTTTAATATCAGTCGCTTTTACAGTGAAGCCAAGCGGCAGATCTGAAATGGTTCTACTTTTAATATATTGGAAGAAGCCGCCTCTCTTTCCAAAATAATTGATATGAGCAGCTATTTCTGTGAGTTTTTCCTGAATTCCGCTAGAACAATTTTCCAAAGAGAGAGCTATCTCAAGCATGCCTTGGAAATAACAAAATTCTCTGTATGCGATCGTGGATTGGTAAGGGTCAGAAGTTTCTTCTCTGCTTTCATCGAGGATTTTGATAAAGGTGTTTAGAACGTACAACCTATCCGAGGGAGAGAAACGAATATCACATCTTTTGATTGAGTTAAATATATCTTTAGCTAATTCTTCTCCACCGATACGAAATGCTGCATCTATGAAAGCCAGCTTAATCGAATAAGGTGTCGGAACGAAAAGCGTTTTGCCGCCCTTATTTGAGGCTGTTGAAATTTTGAGAGAGAATAGGCTGGTAGGTAGATATTCTAGGACCAGCCATTCTTGAGAGCGCTCTATCATATTCATATCTCTAATATATTTAATATTTCTTTAATTGTGGCTGCAAATTCATCTAGGCTCTTGAACTCCCATTTTGTGATTGAATTTGGGCTAAGTTCATTTAGAGTATTGCATATGTTCCCAACCTCTCCTAGATAATCCTCATTTAGGGCGCTTACTGTCGGAGCAGGAAGCATGGTGGAGCTTGCGGTAATACAGCCCTGGAAATTTACTATGTGCGGATTCTGTGTGTTTCTATGAGCCCCTTCTGGCTTCAGGATTGTTGCTAATATGCTTTTTAATACTACTATCGCCCTTTTCTTACGCTCTTCTGGATCTATTGAATACTTGCGTGTAATATCATTGAATCCTATGCGACATAAATCTGTATTGAGAACTATCGCATACCTGCCGCTTGATGCAGGCCTGTGGAAAATATTCTGCCCGATGTTAGCCCCTGTTTCATCGCCTCTTCCACCGGCTCGCTCAGTTTGATCGAATTTGACGTGGAAATAGGATTCTGTTTTTGTCTTTTCGGGTTCTCCAATTGCCCAGCCAAACTCAATTATAGATTTTCTGCCTATTGAACGAGATTGCGGTTTATCAGAGGCAGTTAGCCCGATATTTTGAGTTATCATTGTTCCTTCCACATCATCACCAATACAATTACGAATGACCCAATCAACAATCTCGGAGTTGGCTACATCCTTTCGCTGCCGATATTCATCCAATAATCTGTTATCGATGTTGATGCGATTGGGATTGAAACCCGAGCATCCATTGCAGAGAGCTATCCCTTCTTCACCAGCAATAGAATACAAATGATCTGCTTGAATGTGCTTAAACATGTCACCCGAAATAGCATTTACTGAATGGGCAGTACCATTTGCGTCGACTATTTCGACCATTCTCGTCTGGAGATAGTTTCCCTCAGAGCCCTCATTATTGAGTGCATGCATGTTGAGGGTCAGGAGCCCAGATATGCTTAGAGAATTTATTTTCATTTGATTTCACCTTCTTTTATTTCATCGGTTTCATCTTTTTCCTTAACATCTCTGGCATATCCATATGCCAAAAGCAACATTCCTACTAGGTCAGAGTCGTAATTTTTTATTAAATCCAATACCTGATTAAGGTCTTTTGTCGTTACGTTGCTTCGCCTCTCCCTCGCCTCCTCTGCGTGCCTTGCATTTTCGGCATTGTACTGCTGAACGAAGTCTGAGATGGCTATGATTAACTTCTCAGGCTGTTCTACTACTCGCTTCCAATCCTGAGCCAAGCCATATTTAATGTCCCATTCTCGATTTCCCTGAGCCTTTCGATATTGAGCGCTTACTGTCGCTTTCCTTATCGCGGTCGCCAAATTCAAAAATCCTTCGTTTGATATTATCTCAGAGTAATCTTTTTTCACCATGAAGATCCTCCTCAAATTTTGAACTGTAAATTGCATTACCCATTTATTTCTTTCCCTTCTCTGGATAATATACGGTCCATAAAGCGCTAAAAATTCCAGGAAGTATCTGTAATCCCCAGACGACAGGAAACTCCTATATTCCTGTAGAAGGGGAATATCGCTTGATATGTCATCCTGAAGCGGACTAATGCATTTTTCATGCTCGTCTATAATTTTCATAAAATTGTGGGCAGTTTCATTGTCATCGATGGCAAACCAACCGGGTAGACCTAAAAAGGAGTAATTCATCAAAGCTGCGGCAGTCCCAAGGCTCTTAAAATAGGCTTGCGATAATCCTTCGATTATCTGATTAGGACGTTTTTTTAGCATCATGAACGAGCCTTTCTCTTTATCGTATTCCTTTGAGTGCATAATTAAGATTTTTGCCAGATCCAAAGTTGCCCGAATATCTAGTTTTATTCCCCCCCATAAATTCTCATCAAAGAGCTCTTTGTGAATTGCCATTAATGCATTATATGAAATTTCCTTTGGCGTTATAACGAAAAATTTGAAATCATCTCCATTTCTGTATGGTAATAAGAACTTAAACATTCCGCGATACTTCATCCATTCCGAAAACCAATCAATGAAATCCGAAGGCAGGCCGGATTTTCCCGTAGAATCAGGCTTAGGTCTGTTAACGCCTTTTCCGCCTATGGGCAAAAGTATCTGAGATCCTGATACGATCTTGTCAAGCTCATCTTCGCTGCATCTCTCGGAACATGATCCAGCCATACGCTTTAGGTTATCCGCGGCCAATCTTGTAACTTTTTCGCGATTATTAATAAAATACTCGCAAAATTCCTTATCACTTTTCCAGCCTTTGCGCATAGATGCCAATATCTTGTGAAGCTTAAGAGAAGGATCTGGGGCAGGAGGCTTATCCAATCCTGCATCCACCATATTATTAGCAATTTTATTTTTCTTTTTTCCAGCAGTTTTTTCAAATTTTATATACGCATCTTCTATCTGCTTATTTTTAGGATAGTCGAATATATTTTCGACACCGGATGGTATCTTCTCATCCTCCTTCTGCTTAACAAAAGGATATCCGATATCTAATCTAGTATACCTATCTAAATGCTCCAATCCTTCCGGGGAAGATACTTCAATTTCGAAACTATCACCTTTATCTTTGATAGAGGTTCGAGCCTCATCCCCATAAATCTCATTTAATAGGTCCGCCGTGCCCACGGCCAGGAGGGCATCGGCATATGTATTGGTTTCTTTTTGAACATTAAAACAAAGTTTCTGGCTCATAATAAACTCCCAATCTTTGATGTTGCTCTCTGATCAGCTAAGCGAAGGATCCTCACAGATAGCCAATATAAAAACAGCCCTTGCTCTATTTGACTTGTTCTTAGGTAATCTTTGAATGTATCAATCGTATCTTGATCAGGCGTATCGCTAATATTGGGGTCTCCCAGATCCATATCTAATTGCTCAATAGCATCGGACAGTACCTTTTTGGCTTCTGGAATTAGTCTTGATTGCCGGAGGTTAGAAGTCCTCGGACCATGATGCCTTGCGATAGCTGCCATAATGGCGACGGCTGTATTATCCAAATCTACATTTTTATCGAACTGGCTTTGGCATCCATTTATTATTATTGGAAGAACTGCATAGGCCCCTTCTGCGGCATGTGGACCTTTTTGTATCTTAAGATCCTGCATTTTTTTCCAGTCCTTTTTTGAATTGTACGTTGTGTGTGCTAAGGGTAATCCCCTGACAAATGGCTCAGCGTTCGGATCTGAGAATTTCTGCCACAATTGCATAGCTCTTTGCCATTGCATGCTTAATTTCCCAGCATCATGAAGAGCACAAGCCAGAAGAATTATTCTTTCGACAGAATCTCTATTTGACAGAATTTTAGATGCTATATTTTTTAGGCCGTTATCATAAAGTGGCATCAATGATCTTGCCTCATTGACGACAAGATTGGTATGTTCCAGATATGACTCGCATGAATAATTATAGCTTTCATGTGGAGTTTTTTCGGTAGGATGTACGCATCTCTGTCCTTCTTCACCGAACACCAGCCCAAACTCTTGTGAATATTTCGCAAATTTCGGATTCAACGCAGCCAACCAAGAGATAGCATTGACCGATTCAACCTCTTGCCATTTCGAGCCTTTGAAATCTTCGTCATCATTAAATATTGGGATCTTTAAGATCCATTCATCCGAACTCGTTTTCTTCAGTTTGTAAAGTTTTGATCGTGGAACAGATAGCATCTCAGGCCAGGAATCTTCTATATTCTCGGCGTCTGGATTTGGTGTAAGTAAAATATTGACGCTGTCCACTTCTCTTATCAGCTTTTGAATATTGGATGAATGACCGTAATCCATTGCCTCGTTTACTTCCCAACGGCGATTCTGTATTGAATCAATTAGTCTTAAATTCTCAAGAGGGGCATGAACCCTTTCCGCTAAATCCTTCTCTGAGTCGGGATCAAGCTCTTTTTCCCAAAATTCATTTATCTCTTTCCGGGTAGCTTCGACTTCATTCTTTGCGTAAGGGAGAGGATTGGAGGGGTCTTCAAGCTCATAAATTAATACTTTGCCTATTCCCGAATATCTCGCGCATCGCCCTGCACGCTGGATAAGAGAATTTGCAGGGGCCAATTCGGTATGCATGACATTGCAGGAAATATCGATGCCTGCTTCAATTACCTGGGTTGATACTAATATCGCATTTATCTCATTATCTGATTCTTTACCAAACCATCCTTGCAAGTTCTTCTCTATCTCTTTTCTATCCTTTTTAAAAAAGCGACTATGGAGCAGGGCTATTTTTATGTCTCTATCTTTAAGCTTCTCCTTGAGTTCAGAATATATTTTCTGGGATCGGTCTACTGTGTTGCATAAAACCAATGTTTTTTGCTCGTGATTCTCAATCACTGCATCTGATGAAAGAGGCTCTTTTTCAAATGAATATATTCTACTTCGTTCCTTGTACCCAGGGACACTTTTGAGTTCATCAATGCTGCATGTTACCGGTTCAGCACCAATTTGTTTCGTTAACCATTTCTGCGTTGGCTCAGTTAGCGTAGCAGTCATTACGAAAAACTGAGTTAAGCCTTTGAATCTATTCATCATCTCTGTAGCAGTCAGAAATGAACGCTGAAATTCCATTAAATGAACTTCATCGAATACGACCATAGATCCTATAATTGCACCGATGTTGATATTTCCAAGTCTATCAGGCAGAGATACAGGTATAGTGAGATAACTCGACAGCAACTGATCTATGGTAGTGAAGATTAAGTCGCCCTCGAAAAAATGATCCTTTTGAAGCTCTCCTGTCTGTATTGAAATGCAGATCTCTTTAGCTTGTTTACTCCTTTTACCCGGATCATCTATGACTTTCAGGCCGGCCATTTCTGCGATCTTTGATGTTGAATTATAAAGGTCAAATGCTAATGATCTCATAGGCAATGCATAAATTATTCGGTCCACTAACTTATTCCTTTTAGATTTATAATAAAGAAAAGGCATGATAACTGCTAAAGTCTTTCCTGAACCAGTCGGAGCGCGCAAAACTACTGATTTCTTATTATGAAGTAATGAAAAGACTTTCTCCTGATAAGGATAGGGCTCATATTTTTTAGTTGTGCGCTTAAAGAAATCTTTATATTCTAGAGCTATATCACTCGCAATCATTATATCACGTTCAAACTCACTGGTCGTCAATATTATTCCATCATAGGTTAAACTTTTCCCAGAGTGCACCGAAAGTAATATCCCTCAAAAACTAAATCATCACTTCAAGATGTCCCGCATCATCCTCTCCGACCGCGGCTCCTTTCTCGGCAAGTCCGGCGAGCAGTTCCGCATTACCCGCAAGGACGAGACGGATGTGCTGGTCCCCGCCCGCAAGGTGGAGCAGATCATGGTGCTTGGCTCTGGCATCTCTCCCATCGGGTGCCGTCGAGATGGCGGATGAGTTGGCCCTTGCGACCGCCTAAGCCGAAAGCCATTCCTCACGGGAGATTCCGGCAACTTTGAGAATCTCTTTGATCAGCTTCACATCGACGTCCTCGCCCTGATGGGGATTCGGCAGGACAATGACGATGTCTCCTTTGGCCATGTAAGGGTGTTTGCGGCCTTGATTCGGCCCCGTCAGCCCCAGGTTCTTCAGCTTCTTGATCAAAACCCTGTAAGGAACTGGGACTATTCTAGACAACCGCCATCGGCTCCTGAGAGACGCCTATCGTACAGCCGTCCAGAGCCGGAACGCTCAGGCCCCTCTGGAGCCTTATGGTGATCCACTCCTCGATAACCTCGATGAGATCCTCCCGGCACTCCTCGATGGTCTTGCCCGTAGCTATCACGCCCGGAAGGCTATCGACCGTTGCCATGAAAGAACCATTCTCAAGAGTGTCGTACCTGGCCCGCCTCAAAGCTGCAGCGATATACTCGGCGAACATGCTTGATATTATCAGCGGGCCGCATTTACAAAGCTTTGCTTTCCCGGTCTCCATCCATCCTGCACGACGCTTGCATATCCTCAAGATAGAGCAGATCGTCCCTCTACATACCGGGCCTCGCTCTCTATCCTGTCTTTGATCCTGGGCCGGATAGACCTGCGCGTCGCCAGATCCACGGGACAGCCCAGCAGATCATCCAGGAAGAACCTAAAGCTTCCTCATTCGAATCCGTCCTGGTTCCACCACCGCAAAATGGCCTGCCCAATCAGATCTCGACTCCACAGCATCAACTATAGTAGTAGTAAGATAATCGGCCGGTAGCAATGGAATGCGGAATAAAATTATCCCGCACGAAATCAGAAGACCACAACAGAAGGCAAGATCCCCGAAATCTTTATCGAAGGTGAGCACAATTCGCGCATCTCTTTCTGCAATCTCCAGAATATCCTCGTCAGCAGTTTGAGGCATAGACTCGCAGATGGACAGCACATCATGACCTTTTTCCCGCAGCAGTTGAACGGCCTTAAGAGGCACGTTCTCATCTGCCAACAATCGCATCAGATGCCTTCCTGCAGAACCTTGATGGGATAGACCCTCTCCGACTTTATCAGGGCAGTAGCATATCTCAAACAGGCCTGGATGTCCTCATGAGTCAGCCTGGGATAGTTCTGCAAGATCTCAGGCTCATGCCAGCCATTTGCCAGAAGGTCAAGGACAAATTCTACTGCTATCCGTGTGCCTTTAACAACTGGCTTTCCGGCCAAGGTTTTGGGATCAACGACAATCCGCTCTTGCCAGTTCATAACAATCTTATACATCCCATACCTTTAAGATACCTCCGCTGCCGGTTGCCTTGGGTTAATTGTCCAGATCCTCAAGACCCCATTTTCTTGTGGGCGCGAAAGAACTATCATCAACAAAGATAACTGTCAATCAACCAGACGACGAGGCATCATTGTGACCCGCATCATCCTCTCCGACCGTGGCTCCTTCCTCGGCAAATCCGGCGAGCAGTTCCGCATCACCCGCAAGGACGAGCCCGAGGTGCTCGTCCCCGCCCGCAAGGTGGAGCAGATCATGGTGCTTGGCTCTGGCATCTCCGTCTCCTCGGACGCAGTCGAGATGGCAGACGATCTGGGCGTCGAGATCGTCTTCGCGAGCTACTACGGAAAACCCAAAGCGCGCCTCATCCCCGCGAGCCTCGGCGGCACAGTGAGGACCCGACGGGAGCAGTACCACGCCTACGACGACCGGCGCGGCCCGGAGCTGGCCAAGGCGTTCATCCGCGGCAAGCTGCGCAACCAGGCTTCTCTCCTCAAATCCTTCGCGAAGAAGTGGAAGGGTGATCGCCCGGAGCTCTGGCAGGAGTTCCGCGAGAATTCTAATGAGATCGAGGCTCTCATCCCCAGGCTTGACTCGATAAGGGGCCGTGTGGAGGATGTCCGGGATAAGATCATGGGCGTGGAGGGCTCGGGCGCAGAGATCTACTGGCGCACCTGGGCCAAGCTGATCCCTGAGGAGTGGAGGTTCCCCGGTCGCGACTATCCGGCAGCCAAAGACCACATCAACTCGCTCCTCAACTTCGGCTACTACGTCCTGGAGCAGGAGGTCTGGGCGGCCACGCTCTACGCAGGCCTCGACCCCTATGCCGGGTTCCTCCACGCCGACCGCCCCGGCCAGGAGAAGCTCGTCTACGACATGATGGAGGAGTTCCGGCCCATTGTCGTCGACCGCGTGGTTGTGGGCCTCGCCCGCACGATGTTGGCAGGCCACTTCCAGGAGGACTGCCGCATGACCAAGGAAGGCATGAAGATCGCCTCGTCAGCCTTCTACGGCCGCCTGGACGAGAGCATCACCTACCGCGAGAAGAGCCATCTCATCAGGAACATAATCCGCTCCCAGGCATCAAGCATAGCCACCTTCCTGCGGGGCGAGCGCCCGGCCTACGAGCCCTTCATGCCGCGCTGGTGATGCTGGGGAATAGGGAGAAAACTTGGATACCATCATCATCTACGACATCAGCGACAACGGCCTTCGCACCAGGGTAGCCAAAGCCCTGCTGGACTACGGCTGCATCCGTATCCAGGAGAGCGCCTTCTATGGCTTCATGAACCACAACACCCGCGAGAAGCTCAGGCTGCGGCTGGAGAGGATGATGCACGAGAAAGAGGGAAACATCCAGTTCTATCCTCTGTGCAGCAAATGCTTCTCGATGAAGGAGAGCATCGGCGAGATCTACGAGATCAAGGAGGAGGACGTGACAGTCCTTTGAACTGATGATCACCGTCAGCGACGTCAAGCAGTACCAATACTGCCCGAGGATAATCTACTTCGACCATGTCCTGCACGTCCCAAAGCCTCCAGACCAGAAGCTGGAGACTGGCAAGGAAAAGCACGATGCAATAACGTCAAGGGAGAAGCGCCGCAAGGGCGCCCTCTTCTATGACCCGCAGCTTGACCGGGCAGAGAAGATGTTTCGGGTAGCCCTGGAGAGCAGTACCCTGGGCCTTCGGGGCATCCTGGACTATCTTGTGAAGACCAACAGGGAGTTTATCCCTGTGGACTACAAGTTCGGCCACTCCAATAAAGGAGGCGTTCACCTGAACCACAAGTACCAGTTGACGGCCTATGCGCTGCTGGTGGAGGAGAACTACAAGACCATAGTCCGACGAGGGTTCGTCCATTACAGCAAGGATAGGGTCAACGTGCAGATAGATCTCAACGATGAGATCCGCAATCGTGCCTTGAAGATGATCCGGGAGATTGGCCAGATAATCGAAGATGAGATCGAGCCGCCCTGTACCAGGAACCGGGGAAGATGCACTGATTGCGAGTACGGCAGGTATTGCGAAGGACATAAGATCGAGGCGGGTCCAATATCGCATTAGGAGGAAGATCGTGTACTTCTTTTCCGAGGAGGAGCGCAAGTATCTCCTGAAGAAGCTCATTCCCAAGGCGCGGGAGAAGGGCATATCCGAGGACCTTAGGGGCTGGAACTGGCACTCGACTGAGCTCTCGCCGCCTCATGACATATTTCTCCCCGTCTGGGAGGTCTCTGACAGATACTGCGAGACTGGCAGGGACTCCTATCTCAGGCACGTGCAGAAGGTGAGCGTTCCTGCCAGCGAGGAGATGGTCGCAGGGCGAATCTATCATAATGCCATGGCGGAGCTTTATCCCGCAGCCAAGAGGCTGATTTATAGGGAGGGCATGGGCATCTGCACCAACCTATCCGAGATCCTGATGGAGCGGCTTCCTGAGGCCATCATCGAGGCCGAGGAGCAGCTCTCGCAGGTGACATGCTCCACAGATCTCTCCAGGGATATCGGGGCGAACCTGAGGAAGCTCTGGTCCTTTGAGGTCAGCAGAATCGTCTCCTCTATCTATGCCTATCTGGGGAAGTACAAGTATCTGAGCGATGATTCTCTCATCAACCACGCTCTGCCGTTTGTGGTCGAGCACAAGCTCGACGGGCAGTATCTGGGGCTGAGCTGCAACCTCTCAGCCGATGCAATAAATATGGGTGGCATGCTCATCTGCGACCTGAAGACAGGACCGAAAAGAGACTTTCACAAGCTTTCTGCCACAGGCTACGCCCTGGTTTATGAGAGCATCTACGATGTCCCCCTCAACATCGGCTGTACAGTTTATCTGAGCTTCCCGAAGAACCACCCGACGCCTCATATCGAACGGGATTTCTTCATCATCAGCGACGAGGTCAGGCAGTGGTTCATTGAGGAGAGGGACAACAAGCAGGATTTGATCTTCTATGAGAGGGACCCGGGAAGATGCCAGTCTCCAGGAAGCTGCAGGTACAAGGAGCACTGTCGTTGAAATCCATTGATCCATCCTTCGCCCACAGACTGATCCAATCCCACTCAAGGCACGCCGCAGGCAGTGAGACTCAGATGCCCGTGAAACCTCTGTAGTTTCAGAGGGCA
>MVRL01000076.1 GCA_002067705.1 Methanosaeta sp. PtaU1.Bin112 | reverse complement strand
AGAGGACCTGGCATCAAAGGTCGACAAGATCGATATCCCGGATAAGTACAACATCATCGCCCAATATCCCATTGGGTTGCTGAAATACTGCAGGTATCCGGTTCAATCCCAAGAGTTTATCGATCTGGTGCGGTCAGATAAGGGATGTGCTGTCCTGGAGAAATACGGCTTTTATCCTGTGGCCGATTCCAAAAAGCTGTCTGCATTGGCAAGCTCCACTGGAGTGCAGGCTGCTGCAGCCTGAGCTCGTGAAATGCGAAGGTTCAGCCTTCCCCACTGAGAGAATAACGTGCAGTGACTACAAAAAATTAAGGGAGAGTCATTATTAATGATAGCGAGATGCAAAACCCTTCTGGTATTTGTACTGTTCGCCGCGATCTTGACGGTTGCTGCCAAGGATCCCGGAGAGCTGACAGTATTTTGCGGTGCCGGCCTCACAGGAGCGCTGAGCGAGATTGGCGAGATTTATGAGAGCAGCAGCAATGTGGGCGTCAAATTCAACTTCGATGGTGTGCCTGCTCTGCGCGCCCAAATTGAGCAAGGGGCTTATGCCGACATCCTGGTATCGGCAAATCTCAAGCATATGAATGCCCTGATGTCTGAAGGCTTTATCGACAATAGCACAGTCAAGGTCTTCGCTAGGAACAAAGTGGCAATAATCGTGCCCAATGGCAACCCAGCCAACATCACAGGCTTGAAGGATTTGGCTGTGCCAGGCGTCAAGATCTTGATGGGGACAAAAGATCTTCCTGCAGGCGATTATGCAATTATGGTTCTGGACAAGCTGGCGGCAGACCCGGAATATGGCCCCGGGTATAAGGAGTCGGTCCTGACCAATGTCGTCTCCCAGGAGACCACAGTAAACCGCATCGTCTCCAAGGTTGCTATGGGCGAAGCCGATGCTGGATTTGCATTCATCTCGGACGTCAGCCCTCAGATGGTGGGAAAGGTCACCAGGATACTTATTCCTGACAGATACAACGTAGAGGGCGATTTTCCTGTGGGTGTGCTATCTCAATCCAAATACCCTCAGGAGGCCAGAGCCTTCATCGAGGCATTGATGTCTGAGAAGGGTCAAGCCATTCTAGACAGATATGGGTTCATCCCTGTGGCCGAGAAATGATCGGAGAGATGATTTCGAACCGGTTTGGGACTGATGCAAGCAGCTCGTGCAGAGGAATCATCCAGAGCCCGAGATTGAGGGGGTCATGGTGGGGCAAGGCTTTAAAAGCTGGGCTTGCCCTGCTCATGCTCCTGACGGTGGGCTTCATAGCCCTCCCAGTGTCGTCTCTCTTCCTCAAAAATCCATTGGACACAGTAGTCCAGACGCTGCATGACCCTGTGGTGGTAGACGCCCTGATGCTCAGCCTGTCCACCTCAGCCGTTACCACTGTGACGGTGGTTCTCCTGGGAACGCCTCTGGCCTACATCAACGCCAGATTCCGCTACCCTGGAAAGGAGATAGCAGACTCGCTCATCGACCTTCCTGTGATCATGCCACCTGCTGTGGCTGGAATTGCCCTGCTCATGGCGTTTGGTAGGATGGGCATTGTAGGGCATTATCTGAATGGAGTCGGGATAAGCATATCCTTCACCACCCTGGCTGTGATCATAGCCCAGATCTTCGTCTCATCGCCCTTCTACATCCGTCAGGCCAGGACGAGCTTTGAAGATGTGAACATCTCGCTGGAGAATGCAGCACGCACACTGGGGGCATCTCAGCTCTATACATTCTTCCATGTGATACTGCCAATTGCGTTCAACGGCCTGGTCTCCGGTGCCGTCATGGCCTTCGCCCGCTCACTGGGAGAGTTCGGGGCCACAATCATGTTCGCTGGAAACTTCCAGGGGCGAACGCAGACCATGCCGCTCGCCATTTACACAGCCATGCAAGGGGACCTAGATGTGGCGCTATGCCTGGCTTTGATCCTTGTGATCATATCCTTCCTGGTCATAGTCATCGTGAAGACCCTCACCCGTCGGATGTATGAAAATGTTAGAAATTGATGTTAAGAAGAAGTTGCGGGACTTCGATCTACAGGTAAAGCTCAGCGTTGCAGACGGAGAGATCCTCATGCTCGTGGGAGACAATGGTTGTGGCAAGACCACACTCTTAAACCTCATCGCCGGGCTGCAATCTCCTGATTCGGGGAGGATTGCTTTGGGCGGCAGGACGCTCTTCGATTCAGACCTTAAGAAAAATATGATCCCAGAGGAGAGGAATATCGGGTATGTCTTTCAGAGCTATGCCCTATTCCCACACATGAGCGTCTACGACAACGTGGCCTTCGGACTTAGGACCCGAGGGCTCTCACGCCGCGAGATCGAGCTGTTGGTGAAGGACTATCTCGACGAAGCTGGACTGTGGGATATCAGGAAAGCCAAAGCCGTTGATATATCAGGAGGCCAAAAGCAGCGTGTAGCCCTGGCGCGGGCATTGATCATCGAGCCGGATCTTCTTTTATTGGACGAGCCGCTGTCTGCGCTGGATGTTCGAAAGCAAGCGGCCATGAGACGGGATCTGAGGGAGAAGATTCATGCCTGTCAAGTCCCCAGCATCATAGTTACCCATGACCTTCGGGATGTGGCTTGCATTGGCGATCGGGCCTGCCTCCTTGAGAGCGGCAAGATCGCTCTCACAGGAGGGCCCGATGAGGTGATGAGATGGGGTGCCCAAGTGCCATTTGAAGATCGAGTTGAAACAGAAATATTTCACTAGAGCTTCTCACAAGACGATCT
>MVRL01000075.1 GCA_002067705.1 Methanosaeta sp. PtaU1.Bin112 | reverse complement strand
TATATGGCCAGAGCGGCATTCGTGATGGACAGGTTCATGTATCACCTAGGCCTGCACGGCCGTTCCTTCATACCTCTGATGATCGGCTTTGGCTGCAACGTCCCGGCCATCATGGCTACTCGCAGCCTGGACAATGAGAAGGACCGGATGATCACCATGCTGGTCTCCCCGCTCATCAGTTGCAGCGCCCGGCTCCCGGTGTATGTGCTGATGGCCGGGGCACTCTATGGCGCGGCTCATGCAGGCACAGCCGTCTTTGCCATATACGCTCTGGGAATCGTCCTGGCGGTTATTATGGCGCTATTGTTTCGCAGGACTCTCTTCAGAGGAGAGACATCGCCCTTCGTGCTTGAGCTGCCTTCTTATGCCGCGCCGGAATGGAAGACCGCCCTTCTTCATATGTGGTCCAGAGGCAAAATGTTTCTGAGAAAGGCAGGAACGATAATATTCGGAGCGGCCATTCTCATCTGGTTTCTTTCAGTGCATCCCTGGCAGGCAACCGCCGGCGGCCAGCAGATAGCCGACTCCTACATCTCCTGGATAGGTCATGCTATCGAGCCGATCTTTCGCCCCTTCGGATGGGACTATATGGCCGCTGTCGCTCTGCCCTTCGGACTGATCGCCAAAGAGGTGGTTGTCGGAACCTATGGCATCCTTCTCGGATCTGAGGAAGCAAACCTGGGAGAGGCTCTGGTCAGCCAGGGGCTCTTTACACCGCTCACTGGTTTTGCATTCATGGCGTTCGTCCTGGTTTACGTACCCTGCGTCGCGGTAATCGGAGCAATTGCAAAAGAGACAAACTCCCTGCGATGGCCTGCCTTTGCCCTCATCTATCAGACAGCGCTCGCCTTCATTGTAGCAGGTGTGATCATCGCAGTCGGCAGGCTGGTGGGCTTGAGTTGATGGTGGAAGAAGAATAAAAAAGCAAATGGCAGGTTAGAGAATGATGAATACGGAAAAATTCCGCATAGAAAAATTCAGCAAGAAGGCAGGAAAACGGCTGGGCATGAACGCTCTGGCATTGGGACTGGGATATCTTGCCGCGGCCATTGCACAGGCAGCCGGCGGCAGCCAGACGATATATTCCGGAGGGCTCTTTGCCATTGCCGTCCTCCTGGTAATATCTGCAACCTACCTGATGGGTGTCAAGAGCCTGCTGGCCGGAGAAAGGGGGGGCTTATCCTTCATTTTGGGCGGGCTGCTCCTATCCGGGGCTGTGGGAGGGCTCTATCTTTTAATTGCCGGAGCGGATGCTCTCATGTATCTTCTGGGAGAGGCAGAGGACTTTCAGGCCTCCTTTGAGATCTCGGCAGATATATTCCTCTTGATCCTGGCGCTGCCTTTGATGAGCATGCTGAAAAAGCAGATCAAGGGGATGGCCTGGTAAGCTAGTGGCATCAAATCGCAGGAAATATAAATTTGGAATTTTAACTCATTAATTTAGAGTTTCATGAAGAGCAATCTATCGAGGAAGGCTGAGGATTATCTCGAAGCCATCTACGTCATATCCCAGGAGAAGGGAATAGTCAGGGTCCGGGATATCTGCCGACAGCTGGAGATAAAGCCTCCTTCAGTAGTGGAGATGATCAAAAAGCTTGCTGATCAGGGCTATCTCATCTATAAGAAAAATGAAGGCGTAAATCTTACTGCAGAAGGAGAGGAGATCGGAAGAGTCATCAAAGACCGGCATAGCACCATATTTGCCTTCCTGAAGTTCATAGGAGTTCCCGAGAAGATCGCTGACGAAGACGCCTGTGTGATCGAGCATGAGCTTAATGCCAAGACGGTTGAGCAGATCAAGAGCCTGGTGAGCTTTATCGAGACGGCTCCCGATCATCCCCAGTGGCTGGATCACTTTGCCATCTATTGCGACCTGGGCAAGCATCCGTGCAAGGAAGGATGGAAAGCGGAAAAAATGATGAAAACGACCATCAAATGATGATTCCGCCGGCGGCAATTCTGTGCTTAATGGTCATGTTTCTTGGAAAACGCGTCTCTTAAAGCAACCGTATCCTCCCTGTCCCGCCCACTCCTATCATGTAAATGGGCACGTTGACATTGTCGGAGATGAACTGAAGATACGTCTGCGCCTCATTGGGAAGGGAATTGAAGCCGCCCTTGGTGCACGCGCGCCATTTTTTTCTGCTCCGATGTCTTCCCAGCCATCGAATGTCTGGTAAACGGGCTTGAACCTCCCGATTTCGGTATAGGACGATGGGGGAAGAGAGAGCATCCTGACTGAAAGCTCGTAATGCGTGCAGATTTTTACCTTTGCGACTCCCGATAGCGTGTCAAGCCTTGTGAAGGCCAAGCCCGTCAATCCGTTGACCTGCATGGCATATTTTATGGTGAGAAAGTCCAGCCAGACGATGCGTCTGGGTCGACCGGTTGCTGTGCCATATTCCCATCCCTTGTCGCGTATGAACTGCCCGGTCTCGTCGTGAAGCATCATTTCGCCGCTATCTGCTATCATAGGTGTGAGCATCTTTGCATACTCAGAGTACTGATTTTAAATCTCCACTTCAGTCTGATTGAATTCCACACCATATATTTCCTTGAGCATTTTCACTCTGAGCTCGTGAATGGTGTGCAGCTTTTACTTGAAAAGAGCTGGCTGGACAAGCTCATCTATGCGTATGCCGAACCTTGCTGCCTTACCAGAATAACAGGGACCTATTCCTCTTCCCGTTGTCCCTGCAGCCAATGCTCCCTTCTTTTCCTATTCCGCACCATCCAGCGCAATATGGTAAGGCATCACCACGTTCGCATGGGGCGAAATCACGATGTTTGGTTTGTAACCGGCTGATGTGAGATGTGAAAGCTCCTCGAAGAACCTCTTAGGCTCCAGAACCACGCCATTGCCAATGATGTTTATTTTCTCTCGGTACAGGGCACCGGAAGGAACGTGATTATATAAATGCGAATCTCCTGCCCCCTGAGACCATGGTATGCCCGGCGTTCGCTCCGCCGCAGTAGCGCACCAATATGTCCGCCTGCTCTACATAGAAGTCCACGACCTTGCCTTTGCCTTCATCGCCCCATTGGGCACCCACTACTATCACGGCCGTCAAGGTATCATTATTTATGTTCAATTTATTAAATTATATGAACATATCATATATTGCAGCGATTTATGGCATCATGGCTATGCTACTGAAGCCGCCAGAGCCTGTCGTAACTTCGGTTTTAGGGAATATGATATGAACAAAAATTTATACGATAACCCGGGGTGGCATCTTTTGAGTCCGGGGTTGCTGTGGCGCGTGATCGTTCTCCCCCTGATGATTGCTGGGAAGGGCTATAACCGATAGCGGGATCCCAACGCTGCCTAAAGGCTACGAATGCCGTTACGAAAGGGCGGCTCTTGCATCTTCACCTCTTGAGGATCTTGGCAGCAAAATTGTCATCTTTGGTTATGCCGCAGCCTTTCTAAGTTATAAATTCAGGACGAGGGTCAGATCACACAATTTCCTAATTTAGCCAACATATTGATATACTAGATCAAAGATAGTATGATGAAGTTTGATCAATAAAAATAAATATATGAATTAGTTATGCAAATAGATTAAATGTGTGAGGAATTGGAAAATATGCCCAAAATGTTATGCACAATGATGCTGATGGCAGCATTGATCTCGTCAGCAATTGCATCCGATTACACGCTCGACATATTCGGAAATGCAAACTTAGACGACACAATCGATCTGCAAGATATTGCTTATGTGGAAGAGGTCATCAATTCAGCAAAGAAAGCATCCAACCTAACCGATGCCAATCAGGATGGCGCAGTCGATGATAGGGATCTGGAACAGATAAGGCAAATCATAAATGGAACGGAGAGAGAGATGTATATCATCGATGCCAGCAACAGAATTGTAAGACTCAACATGCCTATAGAGAGAATCGCTAGCTCCAGCATGGCGGAAAGCATCTCTGCATGCTGTGCCTTGGGTGCCGCAGAAAAAATCGTTGGAATCCCTGATTTTCTGGCTGGAGACAAAATTAAGGAATATGATGTCATAAGCCTTTCACATCCGGAGATTGCAGATCTACAGGTCGTCGGCAGTCCCTATTATGGCACTCCCAACCTTGAGATTATAGCCTCCTTGAAGCCTGATCTGATCATTGTAACATATGCGGATGCCGATTCAGTCCAAAAAGCCACAGGAGTTCCAACGGTTTCGTATCCCTCAACAGATGATATTGCGCTTGCATTGAAGGGATTTAAATGGCTGAATATGATGGGATATATCCTTGGTCAAGAAAAGCGGGCTGGTGAGCTTTCCAACTACTTGGACAGTGAAATGAATGAGGTCAGTTCGATCACCTCAAAGATATCGGAGATTCCAAATGTCTATCTTGCCTTTTGGGGCAAGTTGACGAACACGCCTGCATTTTACGGCCCTGTAGGCATCGCCGGAGGAAGGCTTGTTGCAGACGAAGGCTCTACAGGACCATATTCCAAGAACATGTGGCAGGTATCCAAAGAGCAGGTGATCAAATGGAACCCGGATGTCATCTTCGTGCAGAGCCTGGCGAAGTCATCAAACTCGACAAACATCTCACCCGAAGAGATCCTGTCAGATTCAGATTTAAAGAGCATAAAAGCCGTTCAGGAAGAGGCAGTCTATTACACAATGTCATTTAATTTCGGCTGGGATCCTGCAATTGGCGTAGTGCAGTGCTTCTACATGGGAAAGCTCCTGCATCCCGAAGAGTTCTCTGATATGGATGTAGAAAAGAAAGGCAATGAGATTCTGAAGGAGGTCTACGGAGCGGATGGCATCTGGACGAGCATTACCAAGAACCGAGACCTTCACAGCTGGAGTTAGAGTAAAGAATCATTGAAGGGGAAGAGAGAAAGTGCTCTAAATATTCCCCTTTATTTTTATTAAAGTTGTGGGGCGATAATATCAATAGAATTCGTAGTTCAAAACCCGGTGTAGATCTAGAAAATATAATGCAGATCGCCTATGGATACCAGGATTTGCAGCTCATGAGTACGGCTCTTCAATATGATATCTTTACAGGATTATCAGAAGCGCCTAAGACTGCAGAGGCTATTTCCTGCAAAATTGGAACAGATCACATCATCACAGAGAAGATGCTGAACGCTCTGGTTTCCATTGGCCTTCTCTTCAGGTCCAATGGCGAATATCACAATACAGAGATATCAGAGATCTATTTAAGCCAAAAAAGCCCGTATTATCAGGGAAATTACATTAAAACTCAGAAAATGATATCCTTTGGAACCAGTTCCTATGGGGATTGGGCAGAAATAGGTGAAGCTTTAAAGAACGGCTATCTTCCGGCATCCAAAGATGGCTTTAGGCTATACGACAAGATATTCAGCCTCTCGATGAAGGAGATGGCGATTCGAGGCGAGGCTCAAGAGACTGCTGAGGTTGTATCTTGCTATCCATGGTTCAAAGATGCCCGAAGAATGATCGATATTGGAGGCACACATGGAATCTATAGCATAGCTTTGCTAGCCAGAAATCCGAAGCTTGGGGGCACTCTGTTTGACATACCGGGCGTGACGGAGCTTGGCAATGCAATAGAACACTTCAAGCAATATGAAGTATCTGACCGAATTCGAATCCAAAACGGCAACTTCTTCAAGAAGACCGATTTAGGGTCAGGATACGACTTGGCATTTATATCCAATGTCTACTTCCTCCGCACAGCGGATGATCTTCTTGATAATATTCATGATGCCTTGAATAGCTGCGGAAGATTCGTTCTTAAAAATTCAGTGATTCGCAAGGATCGAAATGGACCGCTTATCAGCTCATTGCTGGATCTGGATATGTGTTTTTGGAGCGAAAATCATCAGCTGTACTCAGTAGACGAATGTATAGATCTGATCGAGCCTCATGGATTCGAGATCGAGAATGTGAGCATGCTTGAAGGCTGTTGTCTGGGCACAATTGCGATTTTGATCTTCAAAAAGGTGAGCTAAATGCACTGTCAAGAACCGTTGAAGGTTAACTCAAAGCCGATTGATGATATCATTTACAGATATAGGACTGCGCATATGCTGAATGCAGCGGTTGAAAATGGGATCTTTACAAAACTGACTTTTCCGAAGAAGGCTCACCAGCTCGCAGAAGAAATAAATCACGATCCTAGGACTACTGAGAAGCTTCTTAACGTCCTAGCCGCCAGCGGCCTTCTGATTAAATCAGGAGAAGAATACCATGACTCCTACGAGGCTCAAACCTTCCTGGCAGAGGGAGGACATAATTACATCGGCAACCTTGTCAGGATAACTGTTGGATGCAGTACACTGTTGGACCGCCTTAACGATATCCTTAAAAAGGGACCCGCTCTGCAGGATGAATTAGATTTTGATAGAGTTCAACTGCTGGGACATGCGGAGGGAGCTCTATGCGAGGAACTAGGTCCAGTGATGGATGTGATCAAAAACATGGCTGAATTCACCCGATCAAAGAGGATCCTTGATCTCGGAGGGGGTCATGGCGTATATTCCATTGCCCTGGCTCAGAGCAATCCTTCCTCCAGTGTGGCTCTCTTTGACAGGCCGAATATTATTGAATTCGCCAAGGAGTTCATTGCCAAATACGAAATGGACGATAAGATCAGATTCATTTCTGGAGATTTCAACGCGGACGATATCGGAACAGGATACGATATGGTTTTTGTATCGCACGTTTTATACCTGAGCTGCGATTTGAACTCCGTCTTGAGAAAGATCTATAATTCCCTGAACGACGATGGCATCGTCGTTTTAAATCATTGGATGTTGGATGATTGCAGAACCAGTCCCAAGGTGTCAGTGATCTTCGATCTGTACTTATCACTTGTAAGCAAAAAATATGGATGCCACACCATCAGCGAATTCGTGGAACTCCTGATAAATGCAGGATTTGGTGATGTACGTATATTCGACATACGAACACCACACAGCCCGTCAATGATCGTCATGGGATTAAAAAAGAAGAGGTAAATTAATTAGTTTAATTTTACATGACTCAGATTCATTAAAGGCAAGATAATGTCGAACGCTTCTTCAACTAGGGATATCAAAGATGCCTATAGGAGATTCAGTCTCCTAAAATCAGGCATTGTCTTGATCTTAATCTTCTTGGTAATCTTCCTGCTTGGCTTGAGTGTAACCCTAGGGCCTATTCATTACACATTATGGGAAGTTTATTCCACCATATTTCATCAACTCATGCCAGATCATTTTGCATCTACGGAGCTTGCAGACACGATCATATGGAATATCAGGCTTCCTCGTGCCCTTTTCGGCATCGTTGCCGGAGCCTGCTTGGCAGTAGGCGGATGCATTCTGCAAGGAATACTGAAGAATCCGCTAGCTAGCGACTATACTCTTGGAATTGCACAGGGTGCGGGCTTTGGTGCAGCGCTTGCTATAATCTTCGGCTCTGGCTTGATTAAAGGTGAATACCTGATAGTAGGAAACGCCTTTCTCTTTTCGCTTCTCCCTACATTTTTCATCTTCGGCATGTCTCGATACAAGAGAGCTACTCCTGAGACCTTAATACTTGCAGGCATAGCGATGATGTATCTCTTCGGTGCAGCCATCATATTGGTCCAGTTTTTTGGCTCATCTGATGCAGTAACGGCGGTGGTCTTCTGGATGGTTGGAGACCTGGGAAAAGCCACCTGGGACAAGCTCATTCCCATGTCTCTTATGATGATATTCTGTATGCCATACCTGATCTCCAAATCCTTCGAGCTTAATGTTATGGGGGCAGGAGATGAATCTGCCAAGAGTTTAGGTGTGAATGTTGAGAGAAGCAGGGTGATAATGATGCTCATCACTTCGCTTATGATATCTTCTGTGGTTTGTTTTACCGGAGCAATCGGATTTGTAGGATTGGTGGGCCCTCACATAGCCCGTATGATTATTGGAGGAGACAACAGGTTCTTGATTCCCGCTGCAGGTTTATTTGGAGCTCTACTGCTAGTTGGGTCTGACATGGTGGCCACGCAAATTATATCACCTACTATACTTCCTGTGGGAGTCGTGACCTCATTTATGGGCGTTCCTTTGTTCATTTACCTAATAATGAAAAGCAAACTCGATTAGATATGAGGGCGGCTCATGGCCTTAACGAATATTCCCCTTCTGCCGGACGAGTACGATTCTATACTCGACAGGAAAGGGGAGAATTATGCAATCTACAGGGCGGATTGCTATCATCCCGGCCCACAGGCAGACCTGCAATGAGAGGCCCATCCGTTTCCCTTGCAATTGGCCTGCTAGATAGCATCCGATATGCCATCGCGGTCGGTATAGTCCGACAGTTTTAATTAGAACCTTAATAATTAACTACCTGACCAAAATGCCGGAGCCAGACCACCATTCACCCGAATTTCGAGATATTTACAGCAGCTGGATGCGGATCAAAAACAAGATGAACCTCATAGACAATATCCCCCAGGAGTATGGCACGAAAACAGCACTCTTCCTTTCCGAAATCCACACTATCCAGGCAATTGGCAGGACGGAAGGGAACAATATCCGGACCATAGCTGCCATCCTCGGAGTGACGCCATCTGCAGCATCGCAGACCGTTACCCGGCTGACCAAAAAGGGAGTAGTGCAAAAGGTCCGAGGCATAAAGAACGAAAAAGAGGTTTCCCTCGTCCTGACGCCTCTGGGAAGGATCGCCTACGATTATCACGAGCGAATTCATGAGCAGATGTATGAGAGGATTGCCGGGCGCATTGGCGAATTGACTGAGGATGAACTGGCATCGCTGGCCCGGATCTTTTCCGCTTTTGAGTCTGTCTACAATGAGCGCATCATCGAGCTTGCCTCTCAGAAGGGCATGAAGGATTCGAGCATACAAGATCCGTTCATAGAGGGGCCGTCTGCATGAGCGGGATCCGATTGAGCGAGGGGGCATCCCTGCCGCATGACAGAGTGGCACAACCACCCTCACGGGGGCGAGAGATCGCCCAGCTGACGCTTGCCCACCTCATCAACGACATCTATGCTCCGGTGCTGATGGCACTCCAACCGCTTCTCATCACCACCCTCGGCTACAGCTACA
>MVRL01000074.1 GCA_002067705.1 Methanosaeta sp. PtaU1.Bin112 | reverse complement strand
AAATGCTGCCAAGCAGGTGAACCCGACGAAACATTCATCAAGCCTCTCATGCAGCGGGGCAATTCTCCTAAATCCAAGTTTGAACCACCCGAAGAACCACTCAACTGCGCCTCTTTTCTTGTATGACTCTTTGTCAAATCTGGTTGGCTGCCCGATTGATGCTTTCTTCTGATTGCGCTCATTCTTTGGGATGTTGCATTTTATTCCTCTTTTCCACAGATAGGTCCTTATTGCTTCCGTATCGTAGGCTGCGTCTGCCAGGACTTCTCTCGGCCTGCTTTTCGGTCTTCCTTTGCAGGTCTTGAGCCTGATGCCGTTAACGACCTGTTCAAATTTCTGGCTATAATGCTCATTGCCCGGTCCCACTATCAGGCTAATAGGTAACGAATTCGAACTGACTGCAGCATGAACCTTTATTCCTTTGCGTCTCTTGTGGCCATTATACTTTGCTGATTGGCCACCTTTTTTGAATCGATGAGCGTACTATCGACTGCAACGATTTCCAGGTTGAGTTGGCCGACGTTGTAAGCACGTTCCTGAGCAGCGGCAGGTATCCTGTTCCAGACACCTTCTTTCGACCACCGTTTGAGTCTTCGCCAGGCTGTTTGATATGCTCCATAGCGTCCAGGCATATCATGCCAACGGCATCCTGTATTGAGCACATAGAGAATGCCATTGATTGTTTTTCGATCATCGGCTCGTTTTCTTCCTACGACGGGCTGTGGTGGAATATGTGGTTTGATGAACTCCCATTGTTCATCGCTCAATTCAGCGAAACGCATTGTTATCCACTTTCAGGATCTGATTGTCAGACGGGGTTAATATCGTTTTGAGATGAGTTCATCCATAAAAATATCTGGCGAGGAACTTAACTGTTATTGGTTTCACGAGCTAAAAGGTGTGGGGCCAATAAACAATATGCAAAAATTGTGCTATATCAACTGATTGTCAATTTTCTGTTTCGATCTCTCCCTTGATCTGCAAAACCTCCGGTGAAATCGTGGATCGCTATCGCAATATGTGATCAAAAGCAGCATTAATTTCTATTTTTGTTGCCTACCTCGTAAGCACTCCCTCCCAACGGATGAAGTCTTTCCAGTATATATAACCTGCAAGATCCCTCTCCATTTCTCCTCCATAGTCTGATCTGAGTAAACTCGCTTCTGGCAAAGCCAAGGTTCCAGAGAGTATGAGAACGGCGCACAAGTCACCTTGAGTGGCCACTGATAGCGATCCATCCATTTCGCTGCTATCGATTCTGATCCTGTGGAATCCAGCGCGTAGAATAGGACCTTACGAGGTCGAAAGCATATTTATAAAATTATCCTCTCCACTTATACCTCACTGAAAGGCTGCATACTCAAGTGTGTGTAACCCGTTATCCTACCAGGACGAAAGGTATATCTAGTTACAATCATTACAATATTATTCATGCTCGCCACAAAACGCATTCCCGTCACCGAGGCCGTGTGGGTTGAGCTATCAGACCTCAAGGCGGCAGGACAAACCTATTCCCAGCTCCTCGAAGAGATGATCGAAGATAGGAAAAAGGCCCGCTTTTTCCGAGATATGGAACGAATTGAGGAAGAAGGCGAGTTCGTGGAGTTCCCGTGGTAGCCTACCAGCTAGTCATCAAGAAGAAGGCTCTGGAGTTCGTCAACGCATTGCCCTCAAAAAGCCAGAGGATAGTGATCGAAAAGTGTAAAACACTTGCAGACGACCCATTCCCCGGCCTAGGTGACAAAGAGATAATTCAGCGAAAGGGCCATAAAGACATTTGCCGCTTGCATATTTCAAGATCCTATACAGCCTTTTACAAGATATATAAAGACGAGAAGATAGTTAAGATCCTGGATATCACAACCATCGAGCAAGCGCATAAGATATACGGCCGATTCTGAAGGGCATACCTATTTTTAGCAAGGCGCACAATGGCGCAAGAGAGGAGCTATGCAAAGGATTCATGCGCCTTTTGATGAGCCCACATTGGCGCAGATCCGTACGAAATGGCGCAACTAAGGATCAGCAACAGCAAGCTCCAAGAAGATTACGATACACTAAAATCAACAAGCTAGGAGATGGCGCAATCGGCTCAAGAAGTAGCGCAACTTAGGCGCACTAACGAGAGCCAACGGAAAGAGAACCAATCTCTAAATGGCCCTAGTGCAGCATAACACAAGTCTTGATTGAATGAGATGGGTGCCATATTGCTATCCATCTCGGTTTCCTTCTCCAAACTAATGTTATGCTGCACTAGTTGGGACGATCAGAAATGAATGAGAAATTGAAAAAAATGCAAGAACAAGTTAAGGATGAGATGATGCACATCCAGCATATACCCGGAGATTATGCTCAGAATGAGCTACGCATGTTCTATTGGCCTCTGAGGATAGAATAGTCTGGGAAAGAAAGCAAAGACGATCGATGAACCTAAAGAGAGCATTCTAAAGAAGGCAATTGAATTAGTGAAGAAAGATTATCCCGATTTTGAGCCCAGCGAAAACAGGGCAATTACCAGGGGCCTTATGAGGCTTTCTGGGGTAACTCCACCTGCGGTGCGATCAGTGTTGACCGGCTGCCCGTGTGTAACTACCGCTGGTCGCGGGTGGGAATTACTGAAAATTCTTGCTAAAATCGGATGGAGGGGGTTCATTTTGCCCTCATGTACCCATCACATCATCTGTTTGCGCTTTTCAGTATATCACGTACGCGACCCACGATCGGCCAACAAAAAAAGGATCGCATCATGCGAGTGTTGATGAGATCGTTCATACGTCACGGTGCTCCTCCTCAAAACATGCTTCAGATCTTAAATGACCATTAGGGATCTCTAGTGTTAAATTCTTCGCCCAAGATTTGTTATGGCTTATGCATACACATTTATATCGTCTTCGCAAGTCATCGCGTCTTCAAGGGGCATAACTAAATTATTTTTTTATGTTATCATCTAATTAACGTTATAGCGCATGCATCATTTGGATGAGGATATAAATTTTTTTAAACCCCTTTATTTCCAATGGAAATTGGTGATTGATACATATACATGTGGAAAGCATCTTTTGCAGGTAAAATATTATTATTTAAATCGAATATGATACAAATAATGATTTAATTGATCGAGCTAGCTGAATTATTCACTCTTCAGTTCCGATGGATGACGATTTAATGATGTGGACGGATAAGAAACTTGAAAAGAGCGTTTTTGGATTCATGCCCTCGAGGTCGAGCTGTTCCTTCAAAAAGACGAGATTAAGATCAGCTGCCCAGAGATTACACGATGTACTTTTATGCTGAATTGTAAAAAAGTAGGTCATTCGGTCGCTGAAAAAATTCAAGCCTTGTCAAAGCATAACTTTATTATTATTTGAGTACTAACGTCAGTTAACAGTATTTGATCCAGTCCGGGTGTCGCAACCACCCGGCCAGGATAGCCCGCGAAGGGAAGGATTACCTATGCCAGAAATAGTTTCGGCTAGCATAAATACCTTTGGGAAGGAATCACCCAAAGCCAATTTTGTATCGCCATCAGAGCAACTTATTACCCTTACCTATGGCCAGCTGCAGGACCTCATCACGCAGGCCGTCGAGAAGGCCACCCAGCCCCTTAAGGACGAGGTTTCGGAGCTCAATAGTATTGTTGCCCTACAAGGTGAAAAGATGGCCGCCTTGGAAGCCACAGAGGCCAAGGATCGAGCCGCTTTTGAGAGCTTCAAGAAGTCTCATTGCACCTTCGCGGTTAGGGTCACTAACGAAATAGATCAGCTCTTCGAGGCCAGGGAAAAGAGTCCTCAACCGCTCCAGAAGGATCGCGGGGACATCCTCAGGGCCTTGCTCGCGGCCAATGGTGGCAAACTGCCTGAGAAGATCGCTAGGCAAAAAATGAGGATGTCCAAGCAGGCGTTTACTAATCTCCTTGCTGTCGTTGATGAGATTGAATCTATACCGCTTCGAACCGATAAGCGTCAAAGACTTATAGATAGATATAGAACAATATATTATAAAACGTAGATAACGACAAGAAAGAGAAAATTAGTACATTGTAAAACTATACCTTTTACCTACTTACCATCTACTTTTTTGCAGTCATCTTGGTTCATCTAGCGGGCTATGGTTTCGACGATAAAGAACACATAAAATTATTAAATTACATTAATAGAAAATATCTGTAGTGAATTTTGATTCAAGAAATTCAATCTATTCTTAGGACTTATTAAATAAGAAAATGGTCAACACTCAGATGCATTTCGGTATACTTTTGTATACTTTTCTACATTTTTGATAAACTTTGGTACATTTCAAGTACACTTTCGGTAATTATGACCACCATCCGAACTGAAGCATCTAGCGGCCTACTGCAGCATAACACAAGTCTTGATTGAATGAGATGGGTGCCATATTGCTATCCATCTCGGTTTCCTTCTCCAAACTAATGTTATGCTGCACTAGCTATTGGATAGATAGATAAAAATTTCTCCATAAGCCTTAGACCTTAAGCCTTAATGACTAATAGAAATTATCTTAAGGTTACAAAACTTAATCCATAAGGCATGGAAGTAGTTGCAATCGCAAACCAGAAAGGGGGGTGTGGCAAAACCACGACAGCGGTTAATCTATCTGCCTGTCTCGCAGCCAAAGGTAAGAAGGTACTGCTAATCGACCTGGACCCACAAGGATCGGCTACCACCCATCTGGCAATCAGCAGTTTTGAAGACACCATGTACGAGGCGATGATAGAAGATCTCAACCTGTCGCAGCTCATCAAAACCACAGAGATCAATGGCCTAGACATCATTCCGGCAGACAAGCGGCTCGGGAGAGCAGAGATGGAGATTGCAAGCAAATCCATCGCTAGGGAGAGGATCTTGAAGCCTAAAATCCGAATCCTAGATACATATGACCTGATAATCATCGACACGCCGCCAAACCTCGGATTTCTGACGATCAACGCAATGGTGGCCAGTGATACTGTGCTTGTGCCGATACAAACAGAGTTCTTTGCGATCCAAGGACTTTCCATGATCTTGGACTTGGCAAAGGCGATCTCAGAGGGGCTTGGCCAGGACCTGAAACTAAGATACCTGCTGACCATGTATGACGCTAGGACTAAGATGGGCAAAGAGGTGATCACGCGGGTTAGGGGGCTCCTCGGAGAGGACGTATTCGATGTGGTCATCCCAAGAAGTATCAAGCTCGCTGAGGCCCCGAGCTATGGGAAGCCCATTCACATGATAGATCCTGAAGTCCCGGCTGCAATTGCATATTCACAGCTCGCTGATGAGGTGATCGCATGACAGGAGACTTGATGGACCGCGTTTTCGGCGACATTAAGGCCAAAAAATCAGAAACATTAAGGGATAAAACATTAAGGGATAATACATTAAGTAAAGAAACATTAAGTGATGATACATTAAGCCGTAAGGCATTAGATCTTAAGCTTCTTGAAGAGGCTATAGAGGCTGCAAATAGCAAGCGGCGAATGATAGGCGTATGGAGCCCGACTATCGCGGCTGCCATGTGGTATTTGAAGGGGACCATCCCCCGGTTCTCGATCAGCGAAGTAGCAAGTCATTGGATTGAAGAAGGTCTGGAGCGAGATTATCCAGAGCTGGTTCAAAAGATACGAGAAGGGATGAAAAGATAATGAAAGATCGTCAGCTCACGCAGTCGATCAGTCAGCTATCCCTAAAGCCCGGCGAAGGTCATTTTGAGCGGTTATTATCGCCCATTGAGGAGACTTGAACTATCTGTACTCACTAACTGAGTCTTCGCGTGCATTTTTTTCTAGTGATCAAGTTGATCACAAGCTAGGTACGTTCAACAACGCCATCAGCCAAAGCGATAAATTCAAAAAAAAATCAAAAAATAATCAAAGCGTAAAGACACTGCACAGTAAAGATGACAAACAAAGGAATAAAATCAAGAAGTTTTCTCTTCTTGAAGTAGCTATTAGAAAGCCCTAATGTACGAAGTTGTACGTCGGAATCAACATCTTCGGCCTGTGATCAAATTGATCACAGATACCAGGAGATACAATCAACATCAGGAACCTCCTTATCTCCACTTTAATATTGATCCTATACCGCCGTTCACGCCCTGGATGAAAAGAACATTATTGGGCTCTATCTCAGCGGCTCTCTTCATGGCTCTGCGTGCCATTGCATAGTTTGGCCTTGCGCCTTCATCGCCATCTATGATATCAATAGCCTGGGCAATCCTAATCTCTCTTCTCAGCTCAAGTTTCTCAAGAAGCAGCTTCGCTCGGTGATCGTTATTCCCCTCCGCAGCTCCCCGCTTCCTCTTCTCCATTAGCTTATTTTTGGCGGCCTTTAAGAAGGGGCTCAGCTCCGCAATGGCCTCAAGATAGCTCTTTTCCCCTTTGATCAGGTAGTGCCTCAGTTCGTCCGGTCTTACCCTCAGCTCCCTTGCGATGTCTCGTGAATTGGAGTCGGTGGCTTCATGCTCTAAAATCGGCGCAAGGATATCCACCGAAATGCGTTCAAGCATATCGAAAAAACTCTTCGGATCTGAAGTCTCTTGCTTCGCCGTGCTCTCTTTGAGAAGCCTATTCTCCTCGGTCAATGCCCCAATTTTTTCTTGGAGCCTGGCAATTTCATCACTGGCGGCCTTGGACGGCTCTAACTCTATCGGGTGATTAGGTTCAATCCTCGGTTGCTCTGGATCGGTTCTAGTAAGTTCCAAAGCAGTCCTGAACAGCGGTACAAAATGGGATTCGGGTGATGCCTTCCCAAAGGTATTTAAGCTAGCAGTGGCTACTTCTGACATACGTTAATCCGCTCCTACACGGAGTTTCCTGTCTGGGTGTTCCCGCACCCAGGCTGGAACAGTTTCTTTTTATACTACTATTATTGGGCTCAGATTATTCTCTGAATTATTAATTACGACTGGCAAGGGCTATATCTTCAAAGAGGCGCAAGCAATTGCTAGCATCTCAACTCACCATTGAAGATGCAAAGGGGCGGGTTAAGCCTGCCCTTCAATCTTAATCCCCTTATGTTCCAGAAATTCACGGATTGCTTTCTCCGCAACATCTGACACGCCGCGCATATGTCCTGTAGATTCAAAGGCAAATTTTCGCAATGCTGCGGCAACTTCTGGCGATAAGGAGATGTTTAGCTTTTTCTTGTCCGTCTCCATGATCTCCGTATATCCGACTTATTAGCTATAAAGCCTTCTCTCTCTATAGGCACTTGAAGAGTAAAAGAGTTAAATATCTTCCTAATCTATAAGGGTGTTGGTGAGTTGAGATGTCTGGAAGAATACTCTTCGAGGGTGTAAGCCAGAAAACGCAAAGCACCGAGGCCGTGAAAGCCTTTCTGAGCTGGCAGGGGGAGAGCACAGAGCCCCTTGCCCGCCGCGATTCCATTGGACGGCGCACAGCTAATCAGAAGCAAAAAGGGCGATGTGTACCACACAACCACGCCCACCGCTTGCAGTTGCCCTGCTGCAGTGTACCATCCTGGCGTGCCCTGCAAGCACATGAAGTGCCTCTTGACAGGCAATAGTCGCGAAGCATCCAGGGCACAGGTCTCGCCCTCCCTGCCAGAGCCTGCAGAAGGCCCGCGTCGGCTCATTGTGCCGCCTGACCATGTGAGCTTCAAGCCTTTCCTGGAGGATGGCAAGTGGATTGATGGCTATGTGGCGGAGGTAGCCTAAGATGACCTCAGCGTCAGATAGGAGGGCGAGACCATGCACTCGATGAGGCATAGGAGAGCCCACAGAACCGCCCACCAGAGAAGCGTGGTGGTGAGGAGATGGAGACAGGCTGCAATCCAGTCCAAGCTTTTTTAGGAGGCTGCGATAAGATCAGAGCTTGAAGGCGTCCTTAAATGTTGTTCACGCTGGATCCTTGGATTGAAGCGAAGCTTAGTGTTCTGAGAGAAAAGGTTCTGCGACACGATCACCTGAGCGAAGAGGAGTCACAGGAGCTTGATTCTCTCATCGAATATGGCAGCAGCTACCTGAAATGGGCTAAGGAGGTTAGCTGACCCTCTCGGAGAGGGCGAAGAGCTGCACATCGTCGGGAGGGGTTCGTGGTCAAGTTAGGGCGAGAGCTTACTACGGGGCGAGCGGCCCGACGAGGGATATAGGCCGCGATCCCCTCAAAGCCTTTTGAGCTTCAAGCTGTTCCGATGCTTTTGCTCTATGACATTTATTCAATATTCTCAGAAAATGGTCGCGTACGTGATATACTGAAAAGCGCAAACAGGTGATGTGATAGGTACATGAGGTCAAAATGGACCCCCTCCATCCGATTTTAGCAAGAATTTTCAGTAATTCCCACCCGCGACCCAGAAAATGTCATAGAACTAATTTAAGAGACAATGGGTTAAGTGCATATTGATCTTGTGGGAAATCCTCTTTTGATGTAATACGTACAGCTCTCTATTGTAATACATAGAACTCATCTCAAAATTCAGATCATTCTCCAAATTTTCACAAATGCTGCCAAGCAGGTGAACCCGACGAAACATTCATCAAGCCTCTCATGCAGCGGGGCAATTCTCCTAAATCC
>MVRL01000073.1 GCA_002067705.1 Methanosaeta sp. PtaU1.Bin112 | reverse complement strand
TGTGGCCGTTACCGTTACTATGTTGGTGAGCGGTCCTGGCAGATCGGTTTCGAGCACGGTGTAGGTGGCAGTGGCCGTCGTGGTCTCTCCTGAGGCGAGAGTGGTCTTGGCAGGTTTTATGGCGCCGATCTTGTCATCGCTAATGGTGAGTCCGCTGATGGTTACGTCGCCAGTGTTGACGATGGTGTAGGCGTAGGTTAACCTGTCACCCACTCTGGCCGTTGTGCTGGACGGTACCTTGTCGACGCTCATGCTGGCCGTGTAGGTCAGAGCAACTGTTGCCGTTGCCGTTTCTGTTAACGGCTGTTTCAGGATATCCGTGGCTGTTGCGGTTACGGTGTTGGTGATCGGTCCGGGCAGGTCGCTTTCAAGCACGGTGTAAGTGACTGTGCCGGTTGCGCTCTCGCCAGGTGCCAGTGATGTCCTGTCTACGGATACCTTGCCCAGCTTATCGTCGCTCAGAGCCAGTCCGTTGATAGTAACGCTTCCCGTGTTAGCGATGCTGTAGGTGTATGTTATCTGCTCTCCGACAGCAGCCGTCGTGCTGGAAGGCACCTTGGTCACGCTCATGCTTGCCGTGTAGGTAAGCTCGACCGCAGCCGTGGTCTTAGCTGTAACCGGCTTATTCTGGCTGTCTGTGGCTTTGGCTGTAGCCGTGTTGGTCAGTGGTCCGGGCAGGTCTGCCTCGACGATGGTGTGCGTCGCCGTTCCTGTGGCCGTCTCTCCAGGTGCCAGCGAGGCGGCGTTCAGGGTTATGTCTCCGAGCTTGTCATCCGTCAGGGTGAGGGCATTTACCGTCACGTTTCCTGTGTTGACGACCGCGTACTGGTAGGTTAGCGTCTCACCGATTGCAGCCGTGGTTGCCGACGGAGTCTTGGTCACCTGCAGGGCTGCGGTGTAGGTCAGGCTGACCGTTGCCTTGGCCTGAGCTGTAACCGCATCTCCCAGGCGGTTTGTACCTGACGCTGTTGCGGTATTGGTCAGAGGTCCGGGCAGATCGCCTTCCACGATGAGGTGTGTAGCCGTGCCGTTGGCAGTCTCGCCTGGGGCCAGATCCGTCTTGTCCAGGGTGACGCTTCCCAGCTTATCGTCAGCGAGAGAGAGCGAATTGATTGTGACCGATCCTGTGTTCTTGACCTGGAACTGGTAGGTTACGGTCTCTCCTACATTTGCTTTTGCTGTAGAAGGTGTCTTGGTCAGCTGCATAGAGGTGGTATAGGTAAGCGGGACCGAAGCGGTAGCCTGGCCGGTAACTGCTCCTCCCTGGCTGTCAGTGCCCGTAGCTGTGGCAACATTGGTCAGAGGTCCGGGCAGATCTGTCTCGACCACGGTATGGGATGCTGATCCTGCTGCAGTCTCGCCTGGAGCCAGAGAATTCTTATCCAGAGTGATGGTTCCAAGCTTGTCGTCGCTTAAGGCCAGTCCATTTATGGTGACAGTACCGTTGTTCCTCACGCTGAACTGGTAAGTTATTGTGTCTCCAATCTTTGCGGTATTGGCGGATGCCTTCTTGGTCACTTCAAGTCCTGAGGTATAGGTAAGGGCAACAGATGCAGTTGCGGTCGCTGTAACCGGCTGATTTTGGCTGTCTGTACCCTGGACCGTGGCGACATTGGTCAGAGGCCCGAGCAGATCGCTCTCCAGTATGACATAGGTCGCTGAGGCAGTTGCAGCAGCTCCGGGAGCAAGCTCATTCTTATCGGTCTTTATAGTTCCCAGCTTGTCGTCGCTCAGGTTCAAGCCCTTTATGGTGACGTTTCCGGTGTTTGTAATCGTGAACTTGTAGGTCACCTTATCTCCGACACTGGCAGTAGTGGAGGAGGGGACTTTGGTCAAATTCAATGCTGCGGTATAGGTCAGAGCTACAGTAGCGTTGGCTGTGGCAGTGACCGGCTTTTTGGTTCTGTCCTCAGCACCTGATGCAGCAACGGTATTGTTCAGGGGCCCGGGCAGATCGCTCTCTTTGATGGTATATGTGGCAGTTGCAGTAGTGGACACTCCCGGCATAATGGAAGTTGCTTGAGGGGATAGCTTGCCCAGCTTGTCATCCACAAGGGTTAGCGAGTTTATGCCTATTGTCCCCGTGTTCTGGACTGTGTAGGTATAGGTTATGCTCTCGCCTACGGCTACCGAGGCTTTTGAGGGCGTCTTGGTTACCTGCATCCCTGCAGTATAAGTCACATTTGTCTGCACAGTGCAGCTTATGCTGCGGAATGGATTGGTTGAACCTGGGGCCACATCTGAGTAATCCTTGGTGAATGTCAAGCCGATAGTATGGTTGACAGGACTGTATTGGGTCCAGTCTATGTCGACACTTGGCCCGGTGGCTCCATCGATCTTTTTGCCGTCAACGCTCCACTCATATGTCAATTTGCTCCCTGTTGTGCCTCCGGTATAGCTGTAGGTGGCGGTCTCATAGGGTCCGACAAAAGCAGGTCCTCCTATGCCGCAAACCGGCAGGGAATAGACATTAATCGTAGTACTTGTTTGGTTGACACAACCTCCTTCTTTAGTTCTGATGTATAGTGAGATTGTGACCGCCTTCGAGCCTTCTTCCTGGGTTACCTGTGGGGCCTTAAATGAAAAGCTCCGTGTCGTAGCCTGGCCAATGGTAGCACCGTCTATATCTGCGGTCCATTGGTAGTAGTAATCTCCAGAAGGGGCTTGAAGGGTCACAGTCTGTCCAGAGGTTACGAGCTGGCTTATTGTGAGGCCGGGCGTTGCTGAGACTGCGCCTAGCGATAATCCTGCCAGCAGGTAAATCAGCGATAAGAGCATTGCTAATGCTATCGCCTCATTGCGATGCGACATGATCCTTTCCTCCATATCCCTTTCTTCTTGGCTTATCTCTTGATTTTCATGCGGCTATCTGGATAGAGGTATCACTTCCAGTGCCTCCATACTTTTTTCGAACAGACTCAATAATTGCCATAACTATTCTGATTTATTGATATTATTCTCTGCTCCGTTCCATTGATGCAGGCAATAGCATTCGATACATCCTGTCAAAGATAAATCCAGATAGCTAATTTATATGTCTCAATAATACCTATTTTAAGCTAATCGCAAAAATTTAAAAATTATTGGTTTAATATGTTTAAATTTATAGTATAATTACTATTATCTGGTTATCCTTTTTTGCTTCCCAATTTCAATTCATCTGTGCATTCCGTATGCAATTCGCAAAACTAAAATTTAATATTTATTTTGTACAGATTAGAAATTAATGATATTCTAATGATATTATTTTCAGGTTAATTTTTGTGCGCGATGATTGGAATTATTGGCAACCACAAGTATTATTAGCAAGAAAAGAATAGATAATTTAGAAAATTTGTAGTATATCGTGATTCAACACAATGTTTAAATAAACCATATAGGTGAGCAAATATGCATCTAAATAAAATGCAGCTATTCATAGCAGTGGCTTTACTAATAGCACAGCAACTTTTCGTTATTGCTGCTGCAGATAGCGGATCAGGCCTTGTCAATGTGATCGTAGATATGCAACAATCCCCACTGGCAGAGGGCAAGAGCCAGCTGGAAAAGGAGAACATGGAGATGAACTCCACCACAAATCTGCTCAATGAGGTCGACTCCAGAGGGCTTTCCGTATCTATATCCGTCACTGGTGATATTGCCTATAGCGTGTATCCACTCTATGTCACTATGCTCGGCTCCAAGGATAACCACGAGCTGATCATGGGAGGCTTGACCGCAAACGATCAATTGGTCTCATTTGAGGATCAGGATTCCAGGATCCGCAAGACTAAGAGATACATCGAGGACGATTATATCTGCGGCGGAAAGCAGATAACCGTAGTCGGCCTCTTGCCTGTGCCTGATTCCTTCAACGAGAGCGCCTATAAGATTCTGGATGACCTGTCAATGCTCTATCTGGTGGACGACACGGGAATGGCGGACAGCCAGGGGAAAACAGGACCCTATCCCATGAGCGGATATGCTTTTTATGCAGTTCCAGTGACTGCTGGGCCGGAATTTGTCATGAAAGACCAGGCAGCAAAGGATGCTGGCTTGAACGGCACGGATTGGTACAATCTCCTGGCCAGCACATTCGATGAAAAGGCCGCCAAGGGCGAGCCGATGGTAGTCGTCTTTACCAATACCGTATCCGGATGGGATGAATACCTGGATGCCTACAAAAAGTTCATCGAATATGCGACAGGCAAAGGCGCTAGCTTTGTCACTACCAAAGCTCTGGTGGAGAGCAGCAAGAATGCCTGAATGAAATCCATTTTATATTTTTTAGTTCAATTACCAATTCTTATAACTATTTTAATCTTTATTGCTCTTTTACTATTACTATTACAACGATTATTATTACTATTACTACCATTTTAATTTTATACATCTATCTTTATGCCGAAGAGCTTCTCGAATTTTTCATATTTTGCCCGCGCCCGATAGAGGTTTTGCCGGGTATAAGGCAGACCCTGCTGGCAGGCCGTCATGTCCCTGATCTCTGCCTGCGTGAAGACTGCTTGCAGCTTCTCTCTGTCAATCGTGGATACGGTGACTTTTTCCGTGCAGATCTGCAGATCAAAGTCCCCCTGCCAGCTCCATTGCCTGTCGTAACACATCAGAACAAGGTGCTCGTTTCGGCAATGAGCTGATACCAGCCATTTTGATTCTGTGCAGTGATATGCCAGGCTTATCAGGTCCTGATTGCATCTGCTGCAGAAGCCGACCATATTATGCTCTAAGGAAACCGGTTCCAGGGTCTTTCCTTCAAAAATTAGGTTGTGGCTGGACCTGAATAGTTGATTCATCTCGACTTCAGGACGTCAGCCATGGTATAAATTCCTGGTTCTTTTCCCACTACCCAATCTGCAGCCCGCACGGCGCCGCTGGCAAATGCGGTTCTGCTGTGTGCCTGGTGCTTAATCTCCAGACGTTCGCCTGATCCTGCGAAAAGCACTGTGTGGTCTCCTACAATGTCTCCGCCCCGAACGGCATGCACTCCAATCTCCTTTCCTCGCGGCATGATGCCTTCTCGCCCATAAATGACCTCACTGTCGCCCAGGGCCGTCTTTATGGCCTGAACTGTAGCCAGAGCTGTGCCGCTGGGTGCATCTTTCTTCTGGTTGTGATGAGCTTCGATGATCTCGATGTCGTAGTCTTTGAGAGCCGCTGCGGCATCGGCCACCAGCTTCCAGAATACATTCACCCCCAGGGAGAAGTTGGGCGTTATCACTGCGGCCACATGGCCATCAATTGCTTTTTTCATCCGGGAAGTCTGTTCCGGGGAAAACCCTGTAGTTCCCACAACAAGGTTAATTCCAATGCCTGCCGCCGTACAGACGTTGTCCACTGCCGCTTTGGCAATGGTGAAGTCGATGAGCACATCCGGCTTGCTCTCCAGCAGGGCTGCCTCAAGCTGAGAGGCGTCTCTTACTATTATGCCTCCGGGCAGAGCCGTGCCCGCCCCAATGGCATCCAATCCGGCCACTAGCTGCATGTCTTTTACCTTGGCAGCCTCCTGGATGATCAGAGTGCCCATGCGACCCAGAGCACCGGTTAAGGCTATGCGGGTCATGCTCTCTCGCCTAACCTCTCGAGCAGCTCCTTGAGGATGAGCTCTTTGTCCGGGGCCATCGACCCCAGAGGAAGGCGCATCGGTCCATTGGCCAGCCCCAGATACTTGTGAGCCGTCTTAACAGGAATGGGATTAGTTTCCAGGAACATGGCGCGCACCAGCGGAGCAAGCTCATAGTGCAGCGACCTGGCCTTCTCCATGTCGCCCTTCAATATGGCGTCAACCATTGCAACCGTCTTTCTGGGAGCCACATTGGCAACCACAGAGACGACGCCCTGAGCGCCCAGAGACATGGTGGGCAGGGTCAGATCGTCATCACCGGATAGGACGACAAAGTCGCTGTCACGGGTCTGCTCGATGATCTGAGATTGTTGAGAAAGGCTTCCGCTCGCCTCCTTGATGGCCACGATGTTCTTAACCCTGGATAGCTTCGCAACCAATTCAGGCTTGAGGTCTATTCCGGTTCTCTTAGGAACATTATAGAGCACAATGGGAATATCGCACTTCTCAGCGATGGTCTTGAAATGCTCAAACATACCCTTATCATTGGGTTTGTTGTAATAAGGGGTGATCAATAGAGCGGCAGATGCCCCCGCTTTAGCGGCATGGCGCGTCAGCTCCAAAGCCTCGCGAGTATTATTTGAGCCCGTACCTGCAATGACCGGCACCTTGGAGGCCTCTACGGCGATCTCAACTACCCTTTTATGTTCTTCAAAGGTCAAAGTGGCCGACTCACCAGTAGTGCCGCAGGGAACGATTCCTGCTATGCCTGTATTATTCAGGTACCTAATGTTCTTTCTCAGTCCCTCCTCATCCAAGCTCTCATCTTTCAAAAACGGCGTGATTATTGCAGGAAACACGCCTCTAAACATCAATCTCGACCTCGCCTCGGCGAGTGCGTCTCTGCCGCATCACATTGGAAATATATCCTGCTACACGATTTCGTATGGTCTTATTCTTGATGTCGGTGTATTCTGATACTTTTAGCTTGTTCTGTTCAAAGTCAGGACTAAATGAGCTTTCATAGGTTCTCAACAGATCCATCGCGAAATTCTTGATATAACTAGGCTTTACGCTTCCCATAATCAACACTCCAGCTAGAGCAATCCTTGATGCATCCTTGCACCATCAATTTATATCTTCCCGTCCTCCGGGCTTGTCCTTATGCTTTTTTGCCTGGATACTAGTCCGAGATAGAAGGCAGAGAAGCGGACCGGAGAGCGGGCTACGGGCTGCGCCAGGCTGCGGCTGCCGCCAGCTGGCTGACTGGCCCGACTCCTCTTCCCAGGCGCATGCTGCCTAAAAGAGCCCTTTCTGCGAAGCATTTGGCCAGCCGGGCCGCATCCAGCAGGCTATAGCCCAGAGCGAGATATGCGGTTAGTGCGGCAGAGTAGGTGCATCCAACGCCGTGGTTTTCGCCCCTTACCCTCTCTCCTGGCAGGAGGATGACCTGCTCTTCCGTCATCAGGAGGTCAATGCAGTCCAGGTGTCCTCCTTTGATGATTGCTGCTCTGCTTCTCAGCTCCAGGATCCTTTTCGCGGCCAGGTCGGCGGTCTGCCTATCGCGAACCTCGATCCCGGTCAGAGCCTGGGCCTCGAAGATATTGGGGGTTACAACGCGAGCCAGAGGAAGAAGCTGCTCTATCAGCGCCTCTACGGCATCGGGCCGCAGCAGCCTGCCGCCTGCTTCCGCCTCAATCACCGGGTCCAGGACGAAGGGAATCCCTCTCGTCCGCAGGTGATCGGCAACTGCCTCCACTACCTCGGCAGTATGAAGCATCCCTGTCTTGGCAAAGGCGACTGGGAAATCATCAGAGATCGATCTAAGCTGCTCTGCTACAACCTCCGGCTCCAGGCTGAAGATCCTCTGAACCCCAAGGGTGTTCTGGGCGGTGATAGCGGTGATGGCGCAGGTTCCATGCAGCCCCAGCACGCAGAATGTCTTGAGGTCCGCCTGGATTCCGGCTCCGCCGCCTGAGTCTGAGCCTCCGATTGTGAGAACGACTTTTGGCGTTTTGTCGGCCATCATCTTTTCCTTCATGAGGTCTTGATCTTCCTCTCCGCTGCCTCTTTCAATTCATCGGGCAGCTTGTGCTCCTCTGCGATCTTGTACGCCTTGCGGTACAGGCCGGCCTTCATATGCTGGTCGTAGGACTTGATGGCTGCCTGCCTGCGCATCTCCTCTGGTAGCTCAAATTCCTTGGCGATCTCTGCGGCATTCTTGATCAGGCCGAAGCTCATGCTCTTGTTAAAAGCCTGAATGGCGGCCTGTCTTACCAGATCCTGTGAAAGGCCCATCTCTCTGGCGTAATCGGCAGCCGCCCGATAGAACTCGCTATCGATCTTTCTGAAAAAAGAGCGCTCTGCCGCCTCCAGACGCAGGTCCTCGGGAAGGTCGTACCTCTTGGCCAGGTCGGCAGCCAGGGAAAAGTCGCCTTTCTTCATATTGAGGTCGTAGGCCAGGCGCACTGCCCCGATCAGCATATCATTGGGCAAGCCGAAATCAGACTTGATCTTGGCAGCCTCCTGGTAGGCACCCAGGCCCATCTTCGCGGCAAAAAGCTTTGCCGCTTCCGCCAGATTACCTTCCGCCATAGAAATCCTCCATAACAGCTAAGCTATTGCTATTCACTGGGCAATATTGGTTATGATGGGATTGGTTATGGCGACCAAAGAATAAGAATCTATCATCGGTCCTTCAGTCGCCATCCCTATCTCTGAGGTTGGTAACGAAGGCGTACTGGCTGGTGGTGGGAAGCTTTCTCCTCAGCTCCCGCACATCGGGAAGATAGATTATCATCTGCCTCTCCCGCGGCCTGTCCTTTCCCAGGATCTTGGCCACCACCTCCACCTCGGCTTCGCCCTGCACCCTGGCAGCGCCGCTGCCATAGTCCGGGGACATTTCAATCAGCAGAGGCAAGCGCAGCCGGCTCCAGAGAAAGCGGGGAAGGCACTGGGAGATCAGCTCCAGCTCGGCCTTGTCCATGATGAAAAAGGAGTTGTCCTTGCCTTTGACTCCGGGCTTTTCCATGGCCAAGAGCTGCATCAGATCCAGTCGCCTGCTGGGCAGGTGCTGGTTCATGGTCTGAATGGTCTTGATGAGGATGTTCTTGTTCAGGGGCTGCCTGTCGCTCGAAAATGCCATCTATGGTTTCTTTTATGCTTTTGCATATTAAAGGTAACCGTTATCAAAGTGCTCCGATCTGGCGTAGTCTCTGGCGATGTTCAGCCCTCGTGCTGGTAAGCAATCGGCAAACCGTCCGTGAGATTGCGATGGAAGGCATAGCTGTTTGCGGCGAATATTATGGATTCATGGATTCAGGGCGGGAGACCTTGAGCATGGCTCATTGCCGAGCATCGATCCGACAGAACGTTCAAAGACCGTAATTTGCCAAAACGCTCTTCTTCAACGGTCC
>MVRL01000072.1 GCA_002067705.1 Methanosaeta sp. PtaU1.Bin112 | reverse complement strand
AGATCGCCAGTTGAAAAATTGCTCTTGTGAAGCTCCTCGATCAGCCGAAGAGAATGATGATGGATCTCCTGAAGAATTTCCCCACCCGTCTTTTTGCCATCGACAGTCTTTGCCCTGCCGTCCAGGAGCTGGTCGTAATCGTATCCCATCAGGTTTGAGACGGCCTCTCTCAAGGATGGAACGCTCCCGTTCTTGAGCCTGGTAAGCGATACCAGAAATTCATCTTGCTTGATCCCCGAAGGCGGCAATCCCAGGATATGCAAACCGTTTCGGACCTGAGAATCGGACAGCTCATAAATGTAGTCGCAGAGCTTCTCTACAAACTCATCGAATTGACGGCCTTCTGGGTACTCCGTGAGGCCCAAGTCACTATCGAGGTTGGCCTCTACTGTCTTCTGCCAGATTCGCTCCTTTAAGTCAGCCAGCTTTTTTCGATCCTCAATAGATGCATGCCGGTATTCTTTTATGAGAACCTCCAGCTCTGCCATCTCCTCGTATGCGTCGGCATTGCGCATTACAGGAACCAGATGATCGACCAGACAGCAATAGCTGCGCCTCTTGGCCTGGGTGCCTTCGGCTGGGTTGTTGATGATGTAGGGATAGATGTTGGGAAGATCGGATATAGCGATATCCGGATAGCAGCTCTCCGATAGGCCCACTGACTTTCCCGGCAGCCATTCCAGCGACCCGTGCTTTCCAATATGCATGACCACGTGAGCGCCGAAGATGTCCCTGATCCAGCGATAGTAGGCATAGTAGTGATGAGGAAATGGCAGATCCGGGCTGTGATAGATCGCTTCGGGATTTTCCAACAAGCCTCTGGGCGGCTGCATGCTTATGAAGACATTGCCATTGACAATGCCGGGAATGATCATGAAGTCGTTGTGGACGAACAGATCTCCTGGCGGCATTCCCCAGGCGTTCGTCATCTGCTCCTGGACCAAAGCAGGCAGCTCTTCGAACCATGCCCTGTACTGCTCGCCGGAGACTAGAGCGTCCGCCCTCTCAAGGAGGCACTGCATGCTGTAAAACTTCTTCTGATTAGTAGCACCCTTCAGGATCCTATTCATCAGATCCTGGCCGCTGTCAGGCAGCCAGTCGAGCCTGTATCCTTCCTTGGCCATCCCGTGCAGGATTCTATAAACCGACTCCGGAGAATCAAGGCCGATGGCGGTTCCAATCTGATCGTCCCTTGGAGGATAGTTATGAAAGATGATTGCCGCCTTCCTGTACTCTGGGGCTGTATGTCGCAGGCGCGCCCAGTTGAGAGCCAGACGCACGATCTTTTGTATTCTCTCTTCCATGGGCTTGAATCGGGAAAGTCTGGCTCCGGTCAGTGGATCTCTGCCGGACGGATCCCGGAATCCGACAGGCACACTTATCAGCATTCCGTCGAACTCTGGCTGGGCCACATTAATAGTAACGTCCATCGGCCCAAGCCCCTGGAATGAGGCAGACCACTCCTCTTTTGTGCTGTAATAATTTAGCAGGGCCTTTATAACCGGAACTCCCATCTCCTGAAGAGCCGATGCCCCTTCAGCTGCTGCCTTCTCTGTTGAACTGGCTCCATCCAGCCGTTCCCTGGTTCCAGAGTCCCTCATAGAGGAGTCGCTATCGCTCCCTCCTGGCAAGTTTCTTGCGACCGGTCCGATCGTGAGAGAGAACATCAGTGTGCTGATCAATACATCAATTATGGGATGGCCATCGTTCATAAAATAGTCTTTTGCGGCCTTTTCCCAACCGCCGCTTCCAAGCTGCTCATCCTTGCGGGTATGCAGGAACACCGGAATGACATTTGCGCCTTTTGCTTCAATCTCCAGGATAATCAAATCGATGGCTTCCAGATCCTCAGCTTGCCACATGCTGATATTAAACCAAAGGCCCACAGTGAGCCTTCCTGGAATAAGCTTCATGTCCAGATACTCCTGCAGAGATGGTACGTGATCGAATTGCGGATGGTAGATCCCCTCCCAGGGAGGCATTTTTGGATCGATCACCGGAAGGGCCGCATCACCAAGCAGGTTAGCCAGAAAAAGCAGAAGGTTCCTGAGGTTCTCTCTTCCTCCAAAGCTGATGTACTGAAAAATTCTCCTGTACGCATCTCCTACCGTTGATTCGTTCACAAACTCAGGATCAATACAGCTTGCATCCTGAACGTGAAGAAGGGCCCCAGACTCCCTGATGGCAGAAATTAGTCGATCATATCCAGGAAGGCTCTTTTTTCCGCCATGCAGCCTGATTATGACCAAATCGGATTTTATAGCAATGTCTTTTACTTCATTCGTCCGAATTAAGGATTCGCCTGCAATTGGATGCAATGCTGCAAAATCGCCCAGCTCTTCTTTCAATTCTCTGAAGGCCGAGGCCAGCGGCGAAATATCCGAACCGCTGACGCTAATATATGTGATCTTTGTGGTATTCGACCTCATTTTCGGCTCAAGTCCATTTTTAATGATGGATAGGCATAGGCGTTTTCAAGCTCCTGGCCAAAAAATCTTTCAGCCATCTCCTCATGAATCGCCTCCGGATCAATATCCTGGAAAAGCTCAGGATGGAGCCACTTTGCGAAATAGAGCTCTCCGATAACAGAACGCATTCCGCCAGCAACAATTCCGCTTAAAATATATATTCTTCCTTCCTCGACGGCCTTCAGAGAACTTAGCTCGGATCTGCTAGAGATCTCATCGTGTTCCTTGATCAAATCTTCTTCGCGGTATTCCTTGGTGCTTGAAAGCATTTTGACGATTACAGAAGGATCTTGCTGTATTAGGAATTCCGGATCAATTGTCGGGTATTGTACTGATGAATTGGTAACGATGTTGGATCCGCTGGCCTTTTCGATGAAATTATTATAGCCGCTGCTCGTTGATGCTGCACGGTATGCTGAGTTCCACTCGACATATGCGCTTGTCTCCTCATCCGGTTTGGCAGCTGCAGTTCGACTATCAATTAACTTTTCATACTCATTGACAAAGTCAACGATCTCTCCAGCCCGCTCCTCTTTTCCCAGGATTTGTCCCATATTTTCTGTTATGATGATCACGCGAGCCGGATCGGTGAATTTTTCAATAATCACAGGAATTCCTGCATCCTCTATCTCTTTGCGATTGTCATCGGAGAGCATCCCGTCTGCTATCAAGAGGTCGGGATGAAGCTGCACGATGCGCTCCAAATCTGGCGACCTGGAGTTCTCCCCTACAATCTCCACTTTATCGATATATGCGGGAAAAACTGAATTCGGCCGGCCAATTAGACTATTTCCGCCATCCAGAGCACAGATTATCTCTGTTGCCATATTGGACAGGGAAATTATGCTAGTTACAGGTAATGATAGATTCACCTGCTTTTCGGTATAGTCAACGACACTGATAGTATCCCCGCTGCATACAGGAATCAATAGGCAAAAACAGATTATTAACGCGATGATTATTTCTCTTATCATTGTAACATCCTCAAGACATATTTTTTGGATTTAAGACAAAATCACTTGTATTTAAGACCTCCGGAGTAAGAAGTAATTGACGAAATTATATAAGATAAATTTATTCATTAAAATTTAAAAATTAAAAAATATTAGATATTATTTACCCCGATTATTGCCAGCTTTCCGAAGGAGGATAGACCATCACCAGATTATTGTCTATTCCTAAGAATTTATTGTACCATTGTCTGTAAATCGATTCCGGATCGACATCATTGAACCGATCTGGATGGAGAGCTTTGGCTAAGAAAAGGCAAAAGATGCTGTTATGAACTGACCTCGTTCCGCCGTTGAGGAAGTATAAGCGCCCATCCTTGACTGCATTGAGATCCTGCCAACCGGTGCGATTCTTAAGGCTGTTTAGTACCTCAATCAATGGCTCTGCGTTATTTGTCGCCGCAAATCCGTCCGGAGTCTTGATTACCACATGCGGATCTCTCTGGATTATGGCTTCAGGGTCCACAGTGGGATAAGGTTCTGCGATGTCATCGAAGATCGATCGACCGCCGCATAGAACTATCGCGTCATAGGTATTGTCGCCAGGGCCTCGGGTTGCAAAATCCTTGCTGCTTTCGAAATAGAGATATGTCCTCTCTTCGTCGGTCAGGTTTTTCGTTCTCTCCTGGATGAGGTTCATATTGGACTCTTCAAAGTCGATAAGTGAATCAGCTCTCTCCTGCCTGCCGAGCAGATATCCCATTATTCTGATGGCATTATCGAAGTTGCCGGGCTTGTGGAAATCCATGGCTATAAGGCCAATTCCCCTGGAGTTCAGTGCTTTCTCCATTTTTTCATAGGAACCTTGTTTGTAAAAGTTTTCGTAACAGTGCACGATCTCTGGATTCAATCCGAGGATTGCCTCGGAATCAGGCTCATTGCTGCTGCCCACCGTCGGAACATCCTTTAGCATATCCTGCAGCTGGACTGCATGGCTCTTCGATTCGCTGATAGCCAGCGGCTTGATGCCCAGGGCAAGCAGCATCTCAGGACCATAGCTTCCGGCTATAGTAACGATATTCTCTATTGGCACGCTAACGGTTACATTTCTTCCAACGCCGTCGACGATCGTGAGGTTTGTTTCATTGCCCATGATGATCGATTGGATCTGAGTGATATCTTTTTCATCGATCCGTCCGTCGTAGTTGGCATCTGCAAATGCCGTGGCCTTTTGCGTGCCGCCGATGATCTCCCGAATAAAAGCGATATCCGATTCATCAATTGTATCATCCATATTGGCGTTTCCGAAGATGCCTAGAGCGAAGTTGTATGCTATTCCTGATTGAATCGAAAACAAAACGCATAGCGCCATAGTCATCATGAGGCGCATATTAGTGGTGGTCCTCATACATCGTCTCCTTGCCATTGAATCCAATACCTCCCCAACTTTGACTCTTCGTCTTTTATCAATATTTTTTGCCTTAAAGCAAATTTATTTGAGTTAAATAGCTTTCGGTGGTCTGATAAGATCATTGAATTGAAATTTTAAAAAAAATTAGCAATCAACCCACAATCGAACGCGCCAGCATCCTGTATCTCTCCGCCAGGCTCGTATCGGGAGCGCCTTCGATGACTGTGGCGTTCCTCTCTTCGCAGGCCTGAATGGTGGGATCTCGGGGAATTTCGGCTACGACCTTTGTGTCCATCTCAGCCGCCGCCCTCCGCACGATCTCCAACTCATCGACAATTCCCCGCGCATTCAGGATCATTCCTTTTAGCTGAGCATAGCCGCGCCCTTTGAATTCGCCCACCGCCTGAGCGATGTTTCTGGCGGCAAAGAGGGACATCTTCTCACCGGATGTGACGATGTAAACCTCGTCGGCATAGCCCCTGCGAAGCGGCATGGCGAAACCCCCGCAGACCACATCGCCCAGGACATCGTAAAGGACTATATCGGGTCGGTAGGTCTCGTAGGCCTTCAATGCCTCCAGCTTCTCAAAGGAGGCAATGATACCCCGTCCGGCGCAGCCCACTCCCGGCGTCGGCCCTCCACATTCGGCGCATAAAACTCCGGCAAAACCGGGATAGACCATGTCCTCCAGAGATACCGCAGTGGCCTTGGTCCTCAATGTGTCAAGGATGGTAGGAACGCTTTTCCCGTTCATTAGGAGACAGGTGGAGTCCGCCTTCGGGTCGCAGCCGATCTGCATCACCCTTCTGCCTTGCTTTGCCAGCGCTGCAGAGAGATTGGCAGCAGTGGTTGATTTTCCAATTCCGCCCTTGCCGTAGATAGCGATTTTTTTCAATTTCGGAACACCTCAGGATTTTGATTAAGCAGATTGACGATCGTTTGTGTAAGATAAGCATGGCCGCGCAGGCCGACAAACGGGGTCCCATCATAGCGGTAAATGTGATCGAAAGCCGGGAACGCGGCATGAATCCTTATTGGTACATTCCTGGATATCTGCAGGTCGTAGGAATTGCCAAAGACAATATGCGGATTCATGCTGGAGATAGCATCTTGCAGGGTCCAGCTATCCGGCTCGATCAGAAGCCTCACATCCTTCCCCAGGCCAAAATTCGCTTCCCGGTTCAATCTCTGCGGCCCGATAGGGGATGCAGGCAGGACAATTAAAGATGGATTGATGCCCCACTCGTCCCGCATCATTGCAGCAAGCCCAGACGAATAATCGAAGGGACATGATATCGCCGCTCTCAAGTGATCGATATTTTGCAGAAAATTAACCAGCTCCAATATGGAAAATCCGTATTTTTCCAGTTCAGCCCTCACCATTCCTTTATCCAGGCTAATTCCCAGAATGCTCGCTATGTCCTTCATCCAGTCAATGGAACCTTTGACTCCAAAGGGAAGGCCGTAGTAGTAGGGAGTGCCGAAGCGCTCTTTCAGGATTGCTGCGGCCTCAAGCCCGATGTCTCTTGTCACAAGGTTCAAGGAGGCGCATGCCATATTCTTGATCGCGTCCACATCGGTATTGCATGTAAAGACCGTGTTGACCCGGATTCCCATGAGGCCCAGCATCCTTTCCAGCTCTGCCAGGTCGGATATGATGTTGAAGGAATCGATAGTCGGGCCGATTATATTAACTGTGCTGGGTTTTGTCCATGAGGGCGCATCATTTGACCTTACTTTTTTTGTGCAATCCTCTGCAATATCTCTGGCCAGAGTGCCAAAAACCTCCCGAATTCCTATAGTGTAGTCTCCGGCAAAGCCGCCGCTGGGAAAAGATAGCATGCGAGCATTAATAGTCGGCTGAATCTCCTCGATGATGCCCTGCAGATCCAGACCAATCACGGATGTGACCCCCGTGGCCACCAGGGCGATCATTTCTGGATGGTATTTGCGGTCCAGCTCTACAATCGCCTCCTTGATTTTCTTGTCCCTGCCCATGACTACATCGTCCTCATCCATTCCGCTGGAGAAGAGCTTGCCCTTGGGGGACTGCCGGTTCATGATCATGTAGTTGAAGGCATTGTAGTTGCAGGTGCCGGTGGAGCCGTGTTCAAGTATCAGTAGGTCTTTGATGCCAGAAAGCGCCCAGAGGACCCCGAAATAGTCGGAAGGAACCGGAAATCCATTGTGCTTTAAGTCCATGAATTAGCACTCTCCGTCGGCCAGGATCTTCTCCTTGAACATCAAAGCCTCAAGGCCTGGTGGCTTTTCCATAATCAGCCGCAAAACCTCAAGCGTGCTATCAAAGCCCAACAAATAATTAGACGTTGAAAGGACTATAGGCCGAATTCCCATTCGGGCCAATGAAGAGCGCTCAAAAGCGCCAACGGAGATGTCCGGAGAGAGTTCTGCCAGAAGCTCTTCATTTTGCAGGGAGTTATCTCCCCGGAAAACGATCGGATCGAATCCAGCATTTAAAAGAGATTGGATGTCGGGCCGGTCTTCAGGCTGAATCGTTTGCAGCAGCATCGCTCTTGGCTCGATGCCAATATTCGCCAAAAGGTGTGCCAAATCGAACGGTCGGCCAGAGGTGCCGAAAACCGCACAGGTCATGCCGGAGAGGGCAGCACGGGCTTTTTCCTGCTGAGCTTCTGTCTTTTTCTTCAAGTCCGCGACCTCGACCGGCAGATCGACATTTAAAGCGGATGCAATATTTTGATACCACTCTTCTATCGAGTCTGGATGATAGGGTTTTCGGCAGTAAATATAATTCGTGCCAAACTTTTCTTTCATCATCCTGGCCAATGGAAGGCCATACTGGTCCAAAACGATATTGAGCTGGACCCCAGGAGCCTCTTCGAGCTCAGAGGGCGTGCAGTAGGATGGGATGACGTTCTTGATCCGGACCCCTTTGCCGCTTAGCAATCTTACAAGCTCCGTCTTTCTGGCAGTAGAGGTCCACAGGCCCAGGATGTTTGCGGTTCTTTCCTCCTGCGGCTGTTCTTTCATCAGCTCAAAGAGGGACTTGAACATGTTCTCAACTCCCGGTGCTGCTCCCTCGCAGGTGAAATTTTCAGTATGAATTGTCAGCAGCTTGGCCTTGACAGAGGGCCGGATCTCATCGATGCAAGCGTCAAAGTCCTCGCCCACGATCTCCTGCAGACAGGAGGTGATCAGGAACAAAACCTCTGGGTGATACTCCTGGTCGGCCTGAAAGATGGCCACTCTCACCTTCTCCTGAAAGCCAAATATGATATCATCTTGAGAATAATTTACAAATAGAAGATTATTGGGGCGTGGGTCAGAGGTGAGCGACCTCATGTTCATAGAGAGCTTGGCATTGTAAAGACATATTGCCGGGCCAAACAGCAGCGCATAGGAATTCTTGATCAGAGGCACAGTTCCTGCCACCGCCCTAAAAGAGCAGTGCTGGCCGGGATACTTTGCATGCGCAGTTGCCGCTAGAGATCCGTCATCAGGAAGCTCGCTTAATCTAAGGCATTTGTTCTCGATACTCATTTATTTTCACAGCCCAAACAATCATTGCAGGTCAGGTCCTCAATTTCCTGGATCAGCATTGCTCTGTGGTTGATCATCCTCGATCCACCCCTCGATATCCAGATAGACGTCCCGAAGCTCCTCCTTCATCTC
>MVRL01000071.1 GCA_002067705.1 Methanosaeta sp. PtaU1.Bin112 | reverse complement strand
GACGAGCATAGGCGGAGTTGCATTTGCCCGCGTGCACCAGCCAACAGCCATGAAATTGGCGATTCCTGAAACCTGCGTCCCTACAAGAACCACAGGCATCGGGATGAAGAAGTTCTGTCCGATCTGCATCTTATCCATAGGTATTTCCTCACCCTCTGCAATATGCGAAGTCTCTGGCAGAATGCCATGGCAGGCAAAATACATACTATTCTTCTGCAAGGGCAATCTGAACCATTAGAGAAAAATTTGCGCTAACTGTATATATAGGAAATACAGTCAAACTAGTAATATACTTTCTTTAGAGTAACTATGGTTTGCACGAAGAATGGGAAAACGTATCATTGCCTGGTGGAGGCCGCTCTGGATGTGATCGGCGGTAAGTGGAAACCCCTCATCCTCTGGGCCCTCGGAGACAAAGTCCTGCGCTTTAGTGAGCTGCAAAGGGCGATACCTGGCGTCAATGCCAAGATGCTGACAAAGCAGCTCCGCGAGCTGGAGGAAGACGGGATTATCAAGCGAGCGATCTATCCGGAAGTGCCACCCCGAGTGGAATACAGCATCACGGATTTCGGGAAGACGCTGAATCCGATTCTGGAAGCGCTCTGCAACTGGGGAGCAAATTACCTCGGGATTGAGGATGGGGATGCATCCGCGCGTCAGTGCCAAAAGAAAGCGGGAAAGAAGAGACGAGATCCTGGATGAATGTAATCCTCTTGTTCCACCCTCAGGCTGTTGCGCGCAAGGAACCGCATAGTCTCAGCTCCTTTGTATTGGTTCTACTATTGCTGCCGGTTTCTTTCTTGGACAAGGGTGAAAAGGATTTTGATTTCTTGAATCGAAAAGAGCAGAAGAGTAATAACCCAAAGAAGAAAAGAAGTGAACTCTATAGACAGCACTATGAACAACTGGCAAAAGCAGCTAAGATTCGATCCCTTGACCCCATTGGTATATTCGGAGAACAAGGCGCTCTTGTATTTCGTGCGCCGTGATCTTCTGGGCGAACAGATCGGTTCATTGGATCGTTTGTGGCGACTGCCCGACGCGCAGCGGATTCTCAAGAAGCAACAGGCGAATGGTAGTTGGGCACGTAAGGGGGAGAAGAAACATCCCGCGATCAACTATTCTCTCATCGAAACGTGGCGATACTTTCGATTTTTGGTAGAACAATACGGCTTCACGCGAGAGCATCCTCAAGCACGCCAAGCTGCAGAGTTCCTTTTGTCTTGCCAAACACCTGCGGGAGACATTCGCGGCATTCTCGCCAACCAATATGCGACGTATTATACAGGCGCGATCATGGCGCTTCTCGTCCAGGCGGGCTATGGTGATGATCCGCGGATAGACCGAGGATTCGAGTGGTTGCTCGCGATGCGCCAGTCAGATGGGGGCTGGACTATACCGATGCTTACCCATAGGTTAGACCGAGCTACCCAATATCGTATCACAACCCAGTATGCAGATCCCGTTGAGCCGGATCGAGCCAAGCCATTTTCCCATAATTGGACGGGCATGGTCTTGCGCGCCTTTGCTGCGCACCAGCGTTATCGAAACTCGCAAGCCGCCAAGACCGCAGCCGGGCTCCTGAAATCCAGATTCTTTCAGCCGGACGCTTATACCTCGTATCAGGCGGCGAGCTATTGGGTCAGATTCGAGTATCCTTTCTGGTGGAACAACCTTGTCGCTGCGTTGGATTCTCTATCAATGATTGGCTTATCAAGGGATGATGAACAAGTCCGACAAGGATTGGAGTGGCTCCTTGAGCATCAAGAGAGGAGTGGATTGTGGAAAGTCTCGTACGTCAATCCCCACGCGAAGGAAAAGGAAACGACAAAAGTACAGAACATGAAACTCTGGGTAACCCTGGCAATCTGCCGGGTGTTCAGAAGATTCTATGGCTGAGTCCGAATTCGAAGGGCAATTTGATAGACGTAGGAGCATTTTTCTGGTCGCCCTCCCAGAATACATTCTTCGTCCGCGGCTGGTGATGATTGGAGCATCGGTTCATCCACTGCTTACGATACTGGCCTTTATAGCACCTATATTCATAATAGGGCCGTCCGGAGTCACCGTCGGCCCAGCAGTCGATGGGCTTGTGCTTGCAGGATATAGAACGATGGCACATTTAGAGAAGCTCTAGGGCTGGATGCAAAAGCTTATAAAACGATCATAAAACTGGCTCTTGATATGAGGTCGAAGGTCTCTGAGGCAATCGGTATTGCTATGAAGGATATGGGCGTCAATATATCGACCTACGTGCCGGGCCTGGGAGCTACTGAGGTATACTACGATTATTGCTCTATTTCCGGCCTGAGGCCAGCTATATCATTTCATGAAGAGGTAGCATATACAGTTGCCCATGGAGCTGCCCTGGCAGGAAAGAGGGCATTCACAGCCCTTAAGGCTCATGGATTTATCAAGGCTGGAAACAGTGTGAGCGATTCGCTCTACTCCGGGACGAATGCCGGACTGGTAGCAATAGTAGTAGACGATATTAAGGGAATGCAATCCGACTGCATTCTGGATACTCTGGCCTTCATCAAAGGATTGGGAATGCCTTATAAAGCAGCAGATGCGGAAAACGTATACAAAGATATTCTGGAAGGCTTTGAGATCTCCGAGAGATATCAGCTTCCCTATGCACTGGTCGTAGATGCAAGCGATGTCGGCAAATCTTCCCAAATTCCCGGAAAAAGACTGACAGGCATCTGCCGACACAGCTACAGCAGAGATATAACCCAGCATGTTCTCTGTCCGCCATTCTGCAATTATCAGAATCAAGTTTTCCACTGCAAAAAACAGGGAGATGGATGGGCAAGTGTCCCAAAGCCTTCGATCTCGCCCATCCCGGAATCATTGCCTGAGAGGTGGAGACCGATTGCAGGGAAGTATGCCAAGCTTTTCGAGGCGTTCAAATCGGTTAGAGGCCCTATTGTGACTGGCGACACAGGAATGTCTACACTTTTCGCTCTGCCTCCATACAGCTGCATCGATGTAACGACGTACATGGGTGGAAGCGTGCCGCTGGCGATTGGTGCATATCTGGCAGGATGCAAGCCCGCATGGGCGGTCACAGGCGACTTTGCCTTTGTCGCTGCCGGCCATCTTGGGCTGCTGGAAGCCGCACAAAGAAATATTCCGCTCAAGGTATTGGTACTTTACAACGGAAGATCGGAGACTACCGGAGGCCAGAGGATTCCGGATGGAACACTGGAGCGCATAGCCAAAGCCTACGAGGAGAATGTAAGCTATATTCACGATCCCCAGGATAGCGATGAGATCAAAAAAATCCTAGAAAGCGCCGCAAATGCCGATAAGCTGAGCCTGATAATCGCTGACTTTCGCTATGAGAAATGAAAGTACCTAGTGCATGAAGGCAAAATAAATCCTTGGATGCCTCAGGAAAACCGCCCTCCGTGAAAGGCGTAGCATGTAGTTTATTTGCGTCTTCGTGCACTCCATGCAGTCCATGAGGTATGTTTACTGCTAACTAAATCGATCTGGATAATGTGATAAATCATATTATCGATCATGTAATTACCGTGAATGATACAGGTCCCTGTAAACTTTTTGAATTCGGTGAAAATAAAATATTATCAGATGGATAACGGCATTAAGCATTCTGCAATCTTCGAAATGGGTATATAGAACTCTTCCCATAGCGAAGTGCTTTCTCTCAGATCAAGTTCGCCTTGGCTTTCGTTTGATGACAAGCAGTTTCTTGATGTCTTCCAGGATCAGATCGCTGTCAACTGCGATAGCAAGCCACTTGCCATCGTGATAGGTCGCAGCTCTTGCGTACTCATCGCGGATGCTTGGATCCAACTCATGCAAAACGGTCTCGGCCTTCTCCCTTTCCTTCCTGCCGAGCACGATCAGGATCAAAAGTCGGTTTCTTTCGGGGATCAGCGTACAGAAGGATTTTGATTTCTTGAACCGCAATCCCCAGCCATGCTTTCTCCCTCCAAACAGCCAATCGCCAGGAGGGAAGATACCCGGATAATTGCTTTCGATGAATTGTTGTATTAGTTTCCATCGTTCGTAGTTTTTGGAGCCGATCCAATTTAAAATGGCAGCTTCATCGGGCTTCTGGGTCCTATCCAGCATTCTCTGACTGGATTTGTTCATCATATATCGCAGTGAACTGGCGAAGCTTTAACGCTTTCTATAAATTGTTTCAATTGGCAGCACAATGCAGAATCCTTCCTGAAGGTTATCCATAGTCTTCTCCTGTAATCTGAACTGTTAGCGAAAAATTTGCATTAACTGTATATATGGGAAATACAGTCATAATAGTAACATACTATCATAGGAGTTACTATGACCTATACCAAGAACGGGAAGACCTTTCACTGCCCGGTGGAGGCCGCGCTGGATGTGATCGGCGGCAAGTGGAAACCCCT
>MVRL01000070.1 GCA_002067705.1 Methanosaeta sp. PtaU1.Bin112 | reverse complement strand
TGGTATGTACTTCCATTCCGAGGTCAGGCGGTCGTCTCCTTCGCGCGTGCGAGAGCCCCAGACCACATTGCCGGCCGCGGGCATGCTCCGCAGGCAATTTATTCCCAGCTGATTCAGTACGCCATTCTCAGCATCGGTTAACTGCACGCTCAACTGAGGGACGCCCACTAATGTCGCATCGGTGCCAGCAGGTGCTTTCCAAACCCCGCGCTGCGTATCGGTTCTGGCGAAGATTCCTGCAACGGCTCCGCAGGGAACAAACTCCTCCATCTGGTTATCGCTCAAAGGATTGGGCTGGACTAAGCGAGGGAAGAAGAGAGCCGCATTCTTGCTGACCGTCCCGGCCTCAGTTTTGATGCCACTCTTTGCCGATTCCATGCTTGTCCAGGAAGCAGGTGGGTCGATCAGCAATATAGCCCGATGATCCTGACAATAGGCGATGGCCGAATCGATGAGGTCGGAGCTTACATTATTTTCGTTATTATATGGCGGGATGCAGAGGAGGTTGAACAGGTCTACATCTTGCAAGGCATAAAGGCCTTGCTTGGCTTCCTGCTTTCCCGGACCGGTGAAGTCATCCTTTTCCAGCTTATCCATGCCATCCCAGGCCTTGCAGGCCTTATCCTGGACGTCGACTTTGCTGCAGGTGGCGGTTGGATTGTCGCCCCATGAATCCTGCCCGGTCGAAGGTTTAGCATGCTCACCAGGTCGAGCAGTAGGCAACTTCTCTTTTGCACGGACCAGATTTGACTCATTCATCAGCACTTTGTCCACCCGACGTAGATGCCCCGGTGCTATGGATACATTGCGCAATACCTCAACCTGGCCGGTCCCTCCGTCTCGGATAGAGAGATTGAAGAGGTTGGCAGCATCTTCCCCTTTCACATTATGATCTATGCGAGCGCGCAGATCATTGCCCCAACTTCCTTCATTGGCTGCCTCTAGGTTGAGCCCGTTGACTGCCAGCACTGACCTGGTCACTGGTGTTAGTTCGGCAACAACACTGCTTATGGCATCCAGAACCTGCTGAGCTTTGGCACCTTCGGTTTCTGCTGCCTCATTTACAGCATTTTCGACGAGTTTAGCCGCACTTTTGCGCGGTTCATTCTTATTCTTTTCATCGTCTAACTCCTTGAGTGCAGCACCAGCTACTGTCTTTGCCGTGGGTATCCCCTTCAGGGCCTCAGTTGTTGCGGCTGCAGCCACCTCTTTTGCTTTTTTGCCATCATTTTTTGCCTTTTCTGCAGCTTCGGCGACGAGTTTAGCCGCGCTAAGGCGCGGTTCGTTCTTTTCTTCGCTCGCCTTCATATTTGCAGCCTTATACACGCTTTCTGATGTGGCATTCTCATTTGTAGCCTCAGTTTCAGCAGCTTCGGCAACGGCAGTGGCTGCTAAACCCGCTTCTGCAATTGCATCGGCGGCTGCATACGTATCCAGTGCAACTTCCATTTCTTCAGTCCGATTATTGAAGAGACGCACTATGATCGCCTGGCTGCCTCCATTCAGATAAAAATCACGTACGGCAAAACCAAGCTTGCTTCCTTTCCATAGACCACCAAAGATCCGTTCGAAATCTCCAAAGCTGTTTATTGTTACTGCTTTATCGGATGGTCCGCGCACAGTTCGGCCAATGAAGGCAGTTATCGATGTGGCGACTCCTGTAATGGTGCGGACACCGCTCGATATCTCTTCTATGTACACACCAGGGTACGTTAGGGATAAAGGCATCTGCAAATTCCTCCTCATTTTCTACAGTGCTAAAAGCTGGTTCATCGAATGTCCAGCCAAATTCTCATGCCAAAGGCGCTCACCAAAGATTATCGACCTTTTCGTCTCTCTTATGTCGGGAGCAGAAGAATGGATGATATAATGATAGAGCGGCTGAAAATCCATCTATGAGCCATTCACATTCGCGTCATATTTTGAACCTAAGTTCTACTATCAATTGGAGATACATGATAAAAAGCCAGTGCTATTTACTGGAGTTTCATCGCCCAAGTGCTCGCCCCAGGTATGCAACTGCATGAACTTCTAGATAAAGCATATCATTATCAGTACTATTTATTGATTTTGGTCTGTTATTTGATAAGCAAAATCAAATTGCGCGGCCACCTTGCCCAGAAGTATTTGGAGATGATCTACTTTTCGTTTCATCGATCTTTAAACCTCTCAGATGAGGATCTGAAAAAACTCGCCCACCTCCAGGCCATCGCCGTCCACCCTCATTTCCGGGGCTACGGCCTGCAACGGAAATTGGCCGCAGCCCACCTGAAGGTGCTGGAACGCACAGGGTATGAGCACATCTGCTGCACCGTATCCCCGAAAAATCCGAGATATTCTACCGGAAAGAGTATCCTGGGCGATAAACGGCTCATACCGCATCATCTCATAGCCATTCTCGCCAGGTCCACCAGGTCGATCACCCTCTCTCCTCCTCCCCCATCTCTCAGATTCCTGATACACAGCGGACAGGAGGTGACAATATAATCCACATTCTCTGGTACATCCTCCAGCCTCCTCCTGGCCATCTGAAGGGATAGATCTTTATATCCCGCTCGCACTCCTCCACCTCCACCGCAGCAGCGGGCAGCCTTCCTGTTTGATTTCATCTCCACCAGGCGGCAGATGGCTCTTATGACCTGACGCGGCTGCTCGTAGACCCGGTTGTGCCTGCCCAGGTGGCAGGGATCGTGATAGGTCACAGTGATGTCCAAGGGCTTCAGATCGATCTCGGAGATGTGCTGGGCCAGAAATTCGGGCACGCTCAATACCTGAAACTGATTCCCATAGCTGTTTTTCAAGGTGGTATAGCAGCCTGCACAGCCGGTGATCACCGTCCCTGCCCCAATCTCCCTGATCTGCCTGCAGTTCTCTTCGATCAGTTCACTGGCATCAAATCCCATCCGAAGCAAAGGCGAGCCGCAGCATTGCTCTCCTGCCAGCAGGGTGGCTCCAAATCGGCTGAGGATGGAATACGTATTCTTAGCCGTCTCCTGGTAGCGATAAGAGTTCATGCAGCCCACGAAGTAGACATAATCCGCCCTCTCCTTGACCAGGGACCTGTCCCGAAGCCATGCCAGCCGGTCATCCCCTGATCCAAAGGTATTGCCGCTCTGGAAGATACTCCGGCTGAGAGCATCCTGCACCTGAGTCATCTTTCCCTGGGAGACAAGCGATCTTTTTCCCCTCTCGATGATATCCGGTGGGGAGACGCCAGCCGGGCAGCTCTCAGTGCACAGGCCGCAGGTGGTGCAGGTGTTAAGGCTTCTGAGCACATCACCATCCGCTTGCAGGCGGCCCGAGGCGAGCTCCTTTATGATCATCATCCGCCCTCGGGTGTTGGCCGACTCCCAGCCGGTCTCAAGGAAGACCGGACAGACGGTGCGGCAGGTACCGCAGCGAACGCACAGATTGAAGGCTCTTTCATCTTGGTTCATGGTCTGCATCCTATTCTGTCTCCCTGAATCGTCAGAGCTGATCGGGGCCAAAGCTCAAAGCCCGGGCAATAAAGCTCTAAAGAGCTGTCCAGGTGCCGCTCTATCGCATCCTGTTCATCCAACATAAAAAGATCTCCATCGAATCTGATTGACGGAATAATTGTGTGGCAAAGGATTGATCATCAATAATGCCGTCATTAGCATAAAGGAGGCTTTATGACTGAGGGCACCGGGAAAGAGAATGGCTGCATCTTCTGCCAGATCGTGGCGGGAGATCTGCCATGCTACAGGATTTATGAGGATGAACTATCACTGGCAATACTGGACATCAACCCCTTTTCTAAAGGCCATTGTCTGGTAGTGCCCAAGAGACATGTGCCCTGGTGGCATGAA
>MVRL01000069.1 GCA_002067705.1 Methanosaeta sp. PtaU1.Bin112 | reverse complement strand
TAGTGTCCATTCGCACCTACCCCGATACAGCTTTGCAATCTGGAAGCCTCGATGGCGACGTATATGCGGTCAAAGTTGCCAGGATTTCTTGATGGAGAGCACTGAAAATTAAAATTTTAAATTTATACTCTGCGGCTGTAGAGACCACTGGGCACACTTCGGAAGGCTATATTTTTTACACAATTTTATAAATATGTTTTGGCTCGATAATCGATATGTTAGGCGATGGCTTTTTACGCATAGCGGTTTTGTGGTATAAAGCAAAGAATGTGGACTTTAGAAATAAAACTCGTAACTATTCAGCCTGCTTAAATCGGTCACACGATGCTGGTTATGGAAGTCGAGAAAATACAGTCATTGGTTCGTGCCAAATTGAAACAAGTATCTATCGCCACCGTCAAGATTCCGCAGAAGTATCAGGTTAAGCCTTTAACTGCGGTTATAGATGCTGATTGGAGTAGTCTGAATAGTTACCATGTGACATGCATGTAGCTGCATTTAGCCTAAGAGAACCTCCTGGTTCGTCCAGCCATTTGCAATGTCTGGCATATAATAAGGCTTAATTGTTATTTTGCAGCGAATCTCATCGTTATCTCCAATTCCTGGGTCTTCCTGTAGAGATGCTCTGGTTACCGTTATGCTACGATTGCGTTCTATTGTCTGTTGCCCTTCACCTGCTGTGACTGGTAGTCTCTCCGAGGGGAGAATCAGAATTATATTTCCAGTATAGCTTCCAGGGGGGTCTATCCCCCATATTTCTATGAAATCCGCTAAAACCATACCATTCGAACACATGTGTCTTTCGAGGGAATTAACTATCGCGGTATATCTTACGTCGATGGTTGTGTTACTGCCTGTAGTGGTTAGTTTAAGGTTTGCATTTCGAATCCACACCAAATTATCTTCCTCCTTGCTATTCTTCAAACTCTTTTTGCTTGTTTTAATGATCATGTCACATGGTGAATCTTAATTTTCTTTATTAGTTTAAATAATTTACTGGGTTCCTCGCTGAATCAAGTAGGTAGATTAAACTGCAATTTTCCAAGTCTAAAATATATAATTAGTATGATATTCTTTGTTGTTCTGAAGACTCTCGCACTGCTCTTTGCGGATTGAACCATGCTATTTATTCCTTCCAAAACGCCGTTGGATATTTTGGTTTCAGCATAATTTATTATGCCATCCCAAAGCGACTTTATAGTTTTAGCTGCATCAATAATTGGATCTAATTGGCTATGCGTTGCCCAATAATACCATTTTTTTAAAGAAATCCTCTGCAAGGATCTTAAAATGTCATCGCTTTTCTCTAATTTAATATCTTTTAAATATTTTCCTTTTGGATCAATACCGCGACAATTTCGGACCTGATTTACGCCTACTATTAATGGATTCGAGTTGCTCTTGAGACAAGAGACAAAAGATCCTCCATTTTCAACTATCCGACTAAAGAGTTGATGCTTGTAAAATCCAAGATCTATTAATAATATTATATTTTTTATCCAAGGGCCTATTTTCAACGTCTTCATCTTCACATACGTATAGAACTTTATTATCAGCCTAATGCAAGCGATTTAATTAAAATCCATCAATCCATCATATATGTAAGGAAACTATAGGAATGTTTGTGCATCCTTGTCTCTTTCAGATCGCTATCAGGCTCTATGCCGTCGTAAGTCTGCTTGCTGGCAATCCTTCCGCTATCAGTCCAGTGGGAAGCATTTAGGACGCGATTTCTTCCAGAAATGCCCTGAATTTTCCCGGTTGGAAAAAGATGAGGAAACTATCGCTTCTTAAACTCAGGGACTTCAATTCCTAAGTTATCTTCCAGCCATGCCGCCACAAGCCGCCTATGGCAGAACTTACCCGGCGATTCGTGGCAAAGGAGAACGGCATTCTCTCCGAGATCATGATAGACCTGTCTAGGATCTAACCGGGATAAGGTCTCCTCGATGTACCGCTTGGTATAATCCGCCTCTGAGATCAGCGAAGCATTCCACGCTTTGAGGAGCGGCTCGGATGGATAAAGAGGTTCATACTTCGGTCCTTTGTAGTACCTGCATTTACGTGCAATCTTCCACGGATTACTGAAGAGAGGATTACCTGTCTTCCTCTCGATGTTATACCGGCTAAAGTTTGAGGTTATCATGCTTCGGCCTCCGACAGTTTTCTTTGAGAATCAGGTTTAGCCGGTTCGGTTGGCGGGCCTTCCCGGTTACATCGAGCACAAATGAAACCGTCTTGCCAATGTATGCCTAAATCATAACTGAAATGCTCCCCACACATTAGGCAGATTCGCTTCTTCATACCGGCCTTGAACTTCTCAAAACCTTCATTACTTTTTTGTTCTGTTGGCGTCGGTTCTTCTCTTCTCGGATGAGGTCCGATCCCACCCTCTTTATCCACAGAAAAAACTCTCTTGATGATGGGTGACGGGTTGCAATCGGTATCAGGTGATGGGTTGACGGCGAAATGCGCAAAGTCCCCTCGTGTAGGGGGTTTTGTGGTAGTTTGCGCATTTTTCTCAAACCCGTCACCTTTTGCGTCTCCTGCTGTCGGTGATGGGTTGCTCGAACCCGTCACCCATTCAGCTTTAAGGTCAATTCCCTTCCATTCGACCCCATGTTTTGTCTTTGTTTGCGTGATGCAATCTCGCGTCTTCAGTTCAATAGAAAATTTAGTCTGTGACAGCGCTTTAAGGCCACTCATCCCACAGAAGTTCAAGTATGTGCTGTACAGCTCAGTGTTCTTGCATACCCTCAGCTTGCCCAGTTCACAGCATTCAAAGATGAACTGCTCCAGACTATCATTCTCGCGCCTGTATTCCGCTGTGGCATCGAGTACCGCCGTTGGAGTCTTCATCCCATTCTCTCGATAATCTTGCAGCCCATCCAGCGCCCAATTGAGAATGCCAGGCAACTCTTCCAGAAGCTTCTCCTCCAACTTCTTGTCCTGCTCCTCTGGTGGGATCGTGACTGTGAAGGGAATCAGCCTCACTCGTCTCCAGGCTGCATAATTACGCTCTGCAATCGCAGGCTTGTTGTTAGCCGCCAGCCAGATTTTACCAACTGGGAGGAAGGTGAAATATTCCCCGAACAAGAATCTAGCTGTGACTGGATCACAGCCTGTCCAGCTCTTGATAACCTGCATAGACAGCCTGCCGCCTTCTTCAGCCTCAATTGCAGTAATCACCCTGGCCCCCGCAAGTGCCGCCAGATCATTTCTTACCTTCTCATTTCGCTGTACCAGGAAGGTGCTAAAATCTGCCTGCCTGGCATACTCACCAAGAAGGGCCCGGAGGATTGCCAAGAAGACCGATTTGCCGTTTGCACCCATTCCATAGCAGAAGAAAAATATCTGCTCTATCATGCTGCCGGTGAGACAATAACCGACGGCCCTCTGTATGTATTCCCGCAGATCCTTGTCAGGGAGCACCCGCTCCATGAATTTGTCCCACTGTGGACATTGAGCAGCCTTATCGTATCTCGCGCCAATGGTCTTAGTTATCAGGTCTTCCCGCAGTGGCTCTCGCCGAGTTCCGGTCT
>MVRL01000068.1 GCA_002067705.1 Methanosaeta sp. PtaU1.Bin112 | reverse complement strand
ATCAGGCCTCCTTTGGTTGTAGCTTGACTGCGCAATTGCCTCTTCCCAGATGGCCTGCCAGTTGGGAACTGCAGCAGACATGATGATCATCTCTGGATAGCTAATCCTAATGATAATATATAACTCTATGCTACGATAGAGTTTGCTGTTGTGATATTTTGGAGATAATTTTTTGGTAGGGTGTGATGACGGCACTGCAGGAGATCGGGAGTATTGGCTGTTGGGATAGATTGGCGCCGAGATTCTAGTTCATCCAATCCCGCAGCATGCGTAGCCAGTTGTGCAGGCTGGCGGCAGAAGAACGCGATCGGGCAGTCGCGGCCGTGGAAATTGCAGTATTTGGCAAACCGACTGAAAATAGGTGAACCAAAAGAAAAAGAAATCTCAGGATGTGCCTGAGATCCAATGGTCGTCTAGTCTTCTATCCTGCACTCCTCCACATGGTCAAGCCAATAATTGACTCCAAACTCGAATCCATTGATCTTTTTGCTCATTAAAGCATACTCTGAGGGGTGGACAAGTGGTATAACTCCTGCCTCATCGTAAAGTATTTCGCATGCTTGACAAGCATATTCATCGAGTTCATCTGTGTTTGAGGCCATGCGCGCACCATATGCAACCCCCTCAAGAGTGCCGTTTGAATCTCGATAAAGATTTTGAGTAGCAGCAGTCAAGGTAGAATTAAAATATATTAGCTCTCGAGCCATTGAAACAGCACGCCCATTATTATATTGAAGTATGAGATCGTAATCTCCTCCACTTTTCGATCTTGCTTTTGCATAATCTGCCCATTCCAGAGTGCGGATCTCAACATCGATCCCAATTTTTCTGAGCTGGGACTGCACTATTAAGGCCAAGTCTTTCATCCAGAGGAAATCCGTCGAAGATGTAATGACTAGGTTCAGATCTTTAAGAGACCTTCCATTTTTATCGAGTATCCCATCTCCATCGGAGTCTTTCCATCCAGCTTCAGTAAGCATCTTCTTAGCATTTTCGAGATTATAACCATATCCTTTGCTGCAGCATTTTGGAACTTCAGGTGACAATGGAGAAAGCCACATAGTATCGGTTGCTGGTGTTGCATAACCATTGAAAGCCCCTTCGACCATTTCCTCTCGGTCCAAGGCATAACAAATGGCCTTCCGCAGCAGTATGCCGTCTGTGCCGTTAAACGGCTCTTTCCACCAAGCAGTGGATAAATAATATGTCTTAGTATCCGGTCTTGTTTCTATGGTTATCTTTGTATTTCCCTCCAATTTTGATAGAGAATCTAAAGAGGGATTCCAGTTGCGACAAATGTAATCTATTTCACCTTTCTCCAATGCCAAAACCGCAGTCTGCGGTTCAGCAATACATGTAAGCACAATCTTATCTATCGTTGGTTTATGGAAGTTGAGATCGTCCTGCCATGATTGCCTCCTTTTTAGGACAATCTTCTGCTTGGGAACGGATTCGTTTTCATCCAAATAATACGGCCCAAGTCCGTTGTACTTTTTCTCCTGCTTCAGTGCACCATTGATATCCCAAGCAGGTTCTACATCTAAAGGACTGATAAAACCAATGTATGGATATGTGGATATAGTGAGATCCCTTGCGACATCCAGCCAGCCTTGTTTAAAGTGAAGCACGAAAGTATAGTCGTCTGGAGCCTCCGAATAATCATAGTGGATAAATGTAGTCAGCTTCGCACCAGTACCATTGATACCTACGTAATCTGGCCAGCCATAAGTGATGATCCTATCAAAGTTATATTTTGCGACGGAGGCATTAAATGGTGTTCCATCCGCAAATTTCACTCCTTTCCGCAGATGAAATGTCACGGTTTTATGATCGTCTGAAATCTCATAAGATTCAGCAAGCCAGGGGATTATATTCCCATCGCCGTCTTGTGTAATCAAGGGAGAGAAGTGGGTATAATAATGATAGTATTGTCTACCGCCTATTTCCGGCATTAGGGTAGACGATATTGTTAGGTCCGTTCTGAGATCGCTTATCTTGCCTACGCTCATAGTCATCGTGTTCTCTGCCGCCATCGCCGCCTGCACACCCGCGCTGATCAGGGCAGCCAGCACCAGCAGCGCCGCGAGGCGCACCGCCGTTATTCGGATGTTCTTGATTAGCATCATATCATATCCCTTCATTTATCAGTAACATTTAATGCCATCAAATAACAAAGTTGTACAAATAAGTTTGCAATCTATCGAAAAAAAAAACAAAGAATAAACAATCAGACCGCCACACCCGCTAGCATACGCATCACGGGCGCGCGCCTGGGGCCCCGCGTTCTGCCCGCCTGTGCCCGGCTGGCACGTGGCCGGTCGTGCTGCCTCTTCCTTTAGCTTCCTCGTTTCTTCTATATCACGAGATCTTTTTGGCTCAATTGTCTTCATCTAGGCAGGGGCGATTCACAATTGGCCAGCACAAAAACTGCGGTACGAACCTGGCCGGTCGAATCCGCGATTCATTGCTCCATCGTTGATCTCAACCAAAAGCTTTTCTCACCAGCGAACACATACCTACCAAGAATGAAGCTCAGGATCAGAATCATCGGCCCAAAAGTCCATGACGTAGGCTATTGCTATTTCTTGATGAGCATGGCCATGGCCAACGGAATCCGGAGGTTTGAGGCCCATAACATATAAGGGTGTACAGAAAAAGAGGTCCTCGTTCTAGTTGATGGTGGCGAGCAGGAGATACAAGCGTTTAGAAAGCAGGTGGAGATGAAGCGGCGACCTGAGCTGCTGAAGTCTCAAGAGTTGTCGTCGAGGATTACGAGGGCGAGGTCATGACGATTGGAGGGTATGCTCAGTTCTGCACGACTGTCCTGATGAATAAGGTCATCCCACTTCTGCTTAGCATGAATGAGACGATGGGTGTCATGGCAGAAAAGCAAGCAGAGACTGTTTCAGTGATCCGTGGCCTTTCAGAAAAGCAAGACGTGACGATCTCCGAGATTCGAGGCCTTTCAGGAAAACAGGACCAGACTATTTCAGAGATCCGAGGCCTTCGCGGCGATTTGGCCACGCAAAATAATATCGAGTGGCAGGCCCGAATCGAGAAGGATATTAGTGTCGTCAAGAGCAAAATGGGGATCAGGTGAAATCCCAAAGCTCCATCCTTTATCCTGATGAATAAGGTCTTTCAGGAGTATACCTATGCCTGGGCTCGTCTCCTCTGCTCTTCTGATCCTGGCTACCATGCTCTAGACATGCCACCAGATCATGCACGACACACCGCCTTTGAGGCTGAATGTATATGAGCCGTCCGGGTTCATCCTGGATCGGTAATATTGCCTAAGCTTGTCTTCCACCGCCTCATTGATCCTGGTATAGTTCCCAAGTCCCATCTTCCATATCTCCACAGCCTCTTCCATGGTCTGGTGTTTTACCTCTTTGTCGAAACTCCAGGTCTCCAGGTTGGCATAGATGCCGTGGTCGTAAAGCGTGGTTACGATGTTCAGA
>MVRL01000067.1 GCA_002067705.1 Methanosaeta sp. PtaU1.Bin112 | reverse complement strand
ATGAAAATGAAGGGGCCTGACCTCATGGAAGAGGAACAATCCAGGGGGAGTGCGACCAGCTTCGAAGATCAAGAAGAACTTCGAGGAGCTGGGGGTATGAGTTGGGAGACTATTAGCCTAGGGGAATTTCTGACCTTGAAGAGGGGCTACGACCTCCCAGAGACACAAAGACAAGATGGTGATGTTCCTGTTGTGTCATCCTCTGGAATCACTGGTTACCATAATGAGGCGAAAGTCGAAGGACCTGGGGTCGTTACTGGACGATACGGTACTCTTGGCGAAGTCTTCTATCTGGATGATCCTTTTTGGCCTCTAAATACTGCCCTCTACGTCAAAGACTTTAAAGGAAATAATCCACGATTCACCGCATATTTTCTCAAAAACGTATTGTCAGGCATTGCGAGTGATAAGGCTGCCGTTCCAGGGGTAAATCGAAATGATCTGCACGCTCGAAGAGTGATCGTAACAAGGGATTCTATTCAGCAGGATCGCATCGCCTCTGTCCTTTCCGCCTACGACGACCTGATCGAGAACAACCGGCGGCGGATTCAGCTGCTGGAGCAGGCGGCGCGGCTGCTCTACAGGGAGTGGTTCGTGCGCCTGCGCTTCCCCGGCCACGAACACGTCAGGATCAAGGATGGGGTGCCGGAGGGATGGGCAAAGGGCATAATTGCTGATTTAGGAAAAATTATCACAGGCAAAACACCGTCAACTAAAACGCCTGAAAATTTTGGCGGCAACATTCCATTTGTAAAGACACCTGACATGCATCGCAGCCGGATAATCGTCGAAACCGAAGAATATCTTTCAGAAAAGGGCGCAGCTACCCAATCCAATAAGACTCTTCCTATGGGTACAATATTAGTCGCTTGCATAGGTGCTAAGCTCGGAGTCGTTTCCATTACATGTCTTCCATGCCAAACCAATCAGCAGATCAATGCTGTCGTCCCACGAAAGGACTACTTAACACATTACAGCCTATTTGCTTTGACTGACATTAAACCACGGCTAGAGGCTATGGGCGGTGGTGCCACGATGCCCAATGTAAGTAAAACCAAATTCGCATCGATACCTGTACTCATACCTCCTCAAATCATACTTCAAGAATTTGATGGGTATGCAAAGATCCTGTTTCAGCAAATTCAATTGCTGAATAGGCAGAATTCTTGTCTAATAAGAGGCCGCGACCTTCTCCTGCCGCGCCTGATGAACGGAGAGATAGCCGTATGAGTGTGGATGATGATCGAGAACGGCTATCACAGAAGCGGATGCTAGAGCGGCTTCGGCGAGATATTTCGATGAACGAAATGATTCCCGTGTATCTGTCTGATAGAGGTGAGCAATATAATCATGGGATCTACTGTGCTTTGATTCCATCTAGTGAGATTGAGAGAGTCCTTTGCCATCCAGCCTGGGATCTATCACACGGCAAAGGCTTGCCAGAGTCTGAAGAGCGTTACAAAGATGATGAGAAACGGATTGAGTATCTGCGTTTTGGGACTTCAAATGGAGTCGAACCGCTTGTTATCGATCGTGATTTTTTCGGATTACGCGACAATTACACGGAAATAAGTGAGGAGTTTCGTCTTTTCCATAGGTTGTATCACGATCGGAAGCTGGATCACTTCATTAAGATCGATGATGATGGCAATGAAGAACTTGTCGCGATCGTGGAGGCTAATCGGGTTCAGATCAGGCTCAAGGAGATCCTTCAATTCCTTGCGATTAAAGAGATGCATCTTTCAATCCAGTTTGACTGCCTTGAGCACTCCAAACACTCATTGGAGGAACTCGGTTTGGAGGACGGAGGCATAGACCAGTGCGATGGTCTTGTTCGCTGGGGCCATTACTGCAAGGACTCCAGCGACATCGGAAAACATCAAGCGTTTAGTCGGCTCTTGGGTAAACGTCTTCTGGCACCGGTTTCTAAATCAAAAAGTGGGTTTTATGACTTTGCTGAAGAGACGCCAAAGAAATATGTAGACTTCATCATTGGCATAGACGAAAACGGAGACGAAGTTTCCCATACCTCTGACCCAGACACTTTGGCCAACTTCTTTGGAGCCAATCCAAGTGCCCCACATTACCTTACTCCTGTGCATTTCCGAAAACAGGTGTTGGATAAGTATTATCAGCAGCCCAGCAAGTATTCAGTTAAGGATGGGGTTCTTCGCTGCGGCAATCTCTGGTGCATGTATATTGATAATCATCACGATGAAAAGGTGTGTGCCTGGCTCGGCGATCTTGGTCGAGACTTATCCTATGAGGAGCAACTACATTGGAGGGCACATAATATTACTTCGCAGGAAGGCATAAGTGAGACGCATTTCACGCGTCAGATTCTTGCTGAGTTCACAAATTCAGATCGATTAGAGCATTCCTTTCCGCAGCGATACCAAGAGCTTGCAATAGCATGCGAAGAGAAGCTTGGGTGGCGCCTGCTCCTTCCGCTCGATAAAAGAGATGAGCATTACTTCAAGTGTATTCGCATACCGGCCACAGACGAACAGAGCGATTTCGATGAGCTTGTGTTGGGGCTGACAAAGATCTTAATTGATTCGCTGAATGAGGGACAATTGAATGTGCTTATTCCAGAAGACCAAAGAAAGTCGCTAAGTGGCATATCGCGCCTGGAAGCAGCATTAACGGCTTGTCGCGTGGTGGATGCCAATGAGCATATAGCCTTTCTGAGACAGCTGCAGAACCTCCGATCCACGGGTTCTGCTCATCGAAAGGGTAAGGAATATCAAAAGATCGCTAAATGCTTCGGCTTGGAAAGTCAGAACCTCAGAGCAGTTATTACAGAAATCCTGCAAATGTCGATCGCGCTATTGGACTATTTAACAAGGGCAGTGAATAACGGGGCGTTGTCACCAAATTTAGCGAATCGAGGATCAGGAAATAAAGTATGAGCACCTACACCGAAGACACCCTCGTCCAGCAGACCACCGCCGATTACCTGGAGCAGCAGCTCGGCTGGGATTCGGTCGATGCTTATAACAGCGAGGACTTCGGGCCAAACAGCCTTCTGGGCCGGGCTTCCGATCGGGAGGTAGTGCTGACCCGAATCCTGCGCCAGAAGCTGGCTGAGCTGAACCCCGGCTTGCCCGATGCCGCTTACGACGACGCCGTGCGCCAGATCACCGCCACCATGGCTTCGCAAACCCTGGCTGCCACCAACCGGGAGAAGTACGACCAGATGCGGGACGGAGTGCAGGTGGCATTCCGCAACGGTGACGGCGAACTGGTGAAAGAGCGGATGCAGCTCTTCGATTTCAACGAGCCAGGCAACAACCACTTCCTAGCCGTACGGGAGCTA
>MVRL01000066.1 GCA_002067705.1 Methanosaeta sp. PtaU1.Bin112 | reverse complement strand
GGTTAAGAATGTTCCAGGCTTCCTCGGCCAGCTTTTGGCCCTGCTCTTCAGATAAGACTTCTTTAGATATACAGAAATCCAGTATGCAGTTGAAGCCCAGGAACAGATGAGCAACTGCTTCCGACAGCCTGGGGTGCCTGCTCTCCGCCTGCGCCTTCTCTCGCAGCTCTTCAAATTGCCGTCTGAGCTCCGAAGGCATCGAATCGATCTGTGGAGCCAGCCATTCCAGGTAACCTCTCATGGCTTCAGCCAGCAGAGCCTTATTTCTCTGAGCCTCTGTGAGCCTGTTCTTATCCAGCAAACCAGGTGACAGCTCTAGGATGAAGTGTCTAGCTAAAGAGCTCTCTCCATGAGGCAGATCCTCGCCTGTGGCCAGGGCCATGCCTCTGGGTGGGTAGCTTGCCCTTGAGGTCATGTTTGCATTCATCCTGCCCCTCCCTGTTCGATCTCCATAAGCCCTAGTGAGCTTCTGGGCTACTCCCTCCAGCATATCTCTTTCTCTGGAGCTATAACCCGGATAGAAATCGTCTATGACCACCAGCGAATCCTTTGCACCGAAATTGACCGACTCTAACGAGGCCGCAGTATCTCGAAAAGAGGCTGGAAGCGATTTGCCGTCGAACCGCCCGAAGTGAGACAGAAACAGAGCAGCCAGGGTGCTCTTCATGGAGCCGGTCGATCCAAACAGCCACATCAAGAATCCTGGTTCTATGCCAGCCGCTCGCAGGGGCTCACATAATGGCGATAAATACACCAGCGCCAGAAGTGGTATGGTTATATCCCTGGGTCCGATATCCAGCAGGTTTATGCTCAAAGTTAGTGCTTCCTTCAGATGATCGGCATTTGCAGGAAGAACATAGTTGGAGAGCCTCTTAGGTGCCTCCACTTGAGCCTGAGGACCTACGCTGCCGCCTGCATGCAGATATGCCCACTGATCTCCAATCTTTCGCCATCCTAGATGAGTGAAAACGGCCTCATCAGGCATAGAGCCTCTGGTGGCCATGGACTGAATGCAGTGGCGTACCTCGTCCTTGATCAGCCATCCCACTTCCAGTGACGCCTGGGCACCCCAGCTCGGAGCTATCCAATCCATGGCTGCAAAGCTTTTCAGAGGCACCATGGTGGGCTTGAACTGGCATCCATTAGGGCCGATGGCCGATACCTCCAGGAATCTCTCTATCTCTACGCCATTGTCCTTTGAGATCTGTCTAATGGGATAAGGCACGAAGTTGCACAGTGGCTTGAAGTAAATGGTCTCCTGACCTTCGATCTTCTTCATCTCCATCTTGCAGAGATTGCCTCGTTCATCGATGGTGTACCTGGTATCCTGCAGCAGAGTGAAGGACTGATCGTAGAGAGCTCCAAGATCGGATCTTCGTGATCCTATTGCCCTCTTTGGACTCAGCCTTCTTCTGGGCATCTCAGCTAACCTTGCTTTGGCATCTCTCAATAACGATTTTCGGTCATCGGATAGGGGAATGTGCCTCTTCAGCCAATCTTTGCAGATGTACTCGCCCTTATTCCCCAGGTAGGCGACAGTAGCATCAAGCCTACTATCCAGTTCATCAGCCAAGATAAGCCGCTCTGCATAGCTCTCGGTACCATCGCCCAAGGGCAAATAGGGCTTAGTGCGATCTATGATCTTCTGAAGATCTTTTGTCCCATCCTCTCCCTTGGCCAGGAGAAAATCGTCCAGTCCAGTCTTGCCCTTTTTTCCGATCGACGGAAGAGTGACTATCCTGACCTCTTCTGCTCCTAACCTGTAGAGCTGTTCCGCCAGCCTCTGAAAAGCAGGATAACCAGGATGGTCTGTGGTGATGTCACTGTCGTAGAGAAGAGTTATGCGTCTGCCGCTCCAGTCTCGATCTAGCTCCGATATGAGGGCCTGGGAATCAGATAGCTTATCGCCACCAGCGAGCAGCTCCGCCTCAGCTCCTTGTGTCCTCCAGTTCCAAATGCCGCTTAAGGCGACGACTGGCAGGCCCTTGAGGAAGCCGCAAAGGCTCTTCAGCTCGCCTTCTGTGATTATCAGCTCGTTAGTTGCGTCTAAATCCAAACCTGATGGCACGAAGAGATGGTTTAGCTCCTCGGATTTGTGCAGGTATTTTTGCTCCTTTCCATCTCTATGCAGAGGCTCGTCCAGCCTGACTGTGAAGCATCCGCCGTCATTTGGATAACCGATATAGATTCCCGTCCCTGTGACGTCCTGCCTGAATAATAGGGCCTGGAGCTCCTCGGTGGAGCCGATGCTCTTGAGATGCCCGGACTCCACCAGGCTCTTTACCTGAGGATGCTCTGGATCTATGCCGTATTTCAGGGCCAGCCTGCTCTTGTGGGCGTCAACCAGGGTCAATGACAATTCCTCCTCTCAGGCGATCACAATCAAAGGTTTGTTCATTCCAGAGGAGATCGTTTGCTCTCTTGAGCATCCGATCACTTGATTGGATTTGATCGGCCCTTCATCTCTTTCCGGCCCAAATATCCTGAACCTATAGTCGTGATCTGTTCGAAGGATGCCTATCTTCTCCCCGATATGAGGCTCCAGTTTCCTGGCCAATTCATCAGGAACAAAAACTGTAACTGGCCCGATGGCCGCCACAAAAAAGCCGTCGTCCGTTCTGGAGACCTCATGAAGCTTCCCCAGGGATTCCATCCACACCTCCATCCAGATGGGTGAGCTACTCACTGGAATCACCACTCTCAAGAATTGGCTCGTAGATCAGTCGATTTCTTACTATCTTGACCTTCATGAACCGGCCGTTCAGCTTGTCAGCCAGTGGACGAGGAATGGTGAGGAACTCATGTCCTCTGATAACCTGTCTTTTCACTATAAACATGAATTTCATGTATTTCATTAATCTATTTATATTTAATTAGTTGCAGAAAACAATTTTATGTGCATCAAATGATTTAAGTATCTGCAGCAATAAGGACCCCACGAGATGGCCGAGACATACCAATTGAAGGATATTCTGGAGAGGTTTGAGCGAAGCCAGAAGCGGCTTGATCGCGATGAGCACTTTGAAGCATATTGTATGCTGAAGCTGGCTGGTATGAAGACCCATGCGGAAAGAGAGGAAATGCTCAAGATCCTGCAGCTGATCCACCAAGGCCACAGCAAAGGACTGCCGTCCTTT
>MVRL01000065.1 GCA_002067705.1 Methanosaeta sp. PtaU1.Bin112 | reverse complement strand
CTGCATATCAGCGGCAGCATCAGCACCCCCATAGCGTGCGTCCTGTGGATGCCGGCTATGGGCGCGATCAGCCCCACCACCGTGGAGAGGAAGAATATGAACAGCCCGAAGAGCCCGGTGAAGGCATAGGCCATGGCCACCAGGAAGAGCAGCACTGTAAGGCAGAGCCGCCGGTAGTTCAGCCGGACGATGGCCCTCCCAGCTAGTCGGGCGGCAGCAATGCAGGCCAGGTAGGACGCCGCGGTCACAATGACCACGATAATTATCATCTGAAAGAGGGCGCTCTGGTCGAGAGCCAGAAGTTCCTGGATCGCTGCCGCAGCCCCGCTGCGCGGCTTGTCGATGACGTAAAGCGCCACCAGTGAGAAGAGGGCATTGGCGCTGTTTACTCCAGCTATCGATACCAGAAACTCCTCCGGGCCGGGGACAGCGCCCAGGCGGGCGGTGATCGCAGCCACGGAAGGCGAGACGCCCGGAATCCAGGCCACGACCGAGCCGCCCAGTCCGCCGGAAAAAAGGGCTCTGGCGATAGCTCCTGAGGAGAGGTGCATCTCGCTCTCCTTCTGCTCGGGAACTCTCGTCTCTGCCGAGAAGCTGAGCAGCAGGGATGAAGCACCGAAGATTCCGGAGAGCAGAGGCAGCAGCACCTGCGGCTCCAGGTCGAGAGGCGAGACTGCGAGGTCCTCATGATCAAAGGAGAATATGCCGAGAAGGCCGCTGGTGATAAAGAGCAGCGCCGCAACGGCCTTGTATTTGTAATGAACCCATGCGCCCTGCCCCTCGATATATGGCCCTCTTTCCGATTTTATCATCATGATGGCGATTGCCAGGAGCAGGACGCCAACGTATTTGGTCAGATAATCGTAGTAGCTGCCGACCATCCAGGAGATGGGAATGATCAGGAAAAGGGCAAAGATCATCGATCCGGCGCTGCCCAGAGCGGAGAGGCGAACCGCTTCGATGCCCCTTCCCTGCAGCATCAGCCTCTGGCCGGGCAGGACGGTCAGAGCGGCCTCGGAATCGGGCGCGCCTAGAAAGATCGCGGGAATGGCATCAAAGAACGTCTGGGAGATGCTGGCGGAGAGGATTATTCCCGCCACTTCGAAGGGGGAGAGGCCCCAGGCGAAGAGCTGCGGCGAGATTGCCAGCAGCATGGCGGCAAAGTTGTTCAGGTGCAGGCCGGGGACGAGGCCGGCGATGATTCCCAGGGCAAAGCCGAGAGCGATGCAAGCGGGCAGAAGGAGGTCGACCATCTTACTTCAAACTATTTTTCTTACAGTACCTCAATATCTTACTTTTGGTAAGTATTTTAGATCGGGGTATAATCTATCAACCCTGGCGCTTGCATCATCCAGTGATTTCTAAAATCGCCTTTCACAGGGCTTTGGAAAACCCTTAAATACTGGCGCATTTACGAGCTTAGTATTCCGCACAGGGATAATGATGCCCTGGGCGCATGAACCGAAAAACAGGTTCGAACGCGCGCTGCTTTGCGCGTGAGTCGGCCCCGATCGGGGTCGTGCGGAGGATTAAATGGCATTCGAGAAGACAAATCCAAGGATAGTCCGTCTTATCGGTGATCTCAAGGCGGCCTCTCGCGAAACTGGCGCACCACTCTGGCGCGATATCGCCCGGAGACTGGAGAAGCCCAGTCGCAACTACGCAGCTGTAAACCTCAGCAAGATCAACAGGCATACCCAGTCCAACGATACTGTTATTGTGGCTGGGAAGGTGCTGGCAACCGGTGATCTGGAACACAGCGTTACCGTGGCGGCATTCAATTTCAGCGGCCAGGCACTGTCCAAGATCCAGGCAGCAGGCGGGAAATGCTTGACTATTGAACGGCTGATGGCCCTTCATCCCAAGGGATCGGGCATAAAGATTTTGAGGTGAAGCAATGATAGTAGTAGATGCAACTGGCTTGGTCATGGGACGCCTGGCGAGCGTGACCGCCAAGAAGCTCCTGGCAGGCGAAGAGGTCAGGATCGTCAATGCCGAGAAGGCACTCATCACTGGTGGCAAAGAGTCCATTTTTGCGGATTACGGGCATACAAGAGAACGCGGCCATAAAGAAAGAGGTCCATTCTTCCCTCGCCGTCCCGAGATGATACTCAAGAGGACCGTGCGCGGCATGCTTCCCTACAAGATGGGACGGGGAAGAGATGCATTCTCCCGGCTGCGGGTATTTGTGGGCATACCCAGAGAGCTAAAGGAAATGCAGCTGGAGCAGCCAGCCGCTGCCAAGATGAGAGACGAGAGCAATAACAAGTATATCGAGCTTGGGGCCTTGAGCCGGAGACTCGGCGCAAACTTCTGAAGGTTTTCCTATGAAGATTATTAATACCTCAGGTAAGAAGAAGACGGCAACCGCAAGGGCCACTCTGAAGGACGGAAAGGGCGTTGTGCGCATTAACAAGGTACCCTTAGATATTTATGAGCCCCGTCTTGCCAGACTCAAGATTCAGGAACCCGTGGAGATTGCGGGAGATCTGATGAAGACAATGAATATCGATGTTGTTGTCGCCGGCGGCGGCATTATGGGCCAGACAGATGCTGTAAGGACTGCCATCGCCAAAGGCATTGTGGAGTGGACCGGCGATACCGGACTGAAAGAAGCATTCTCTGAGTACGACAGAAATCTCCTTGTCAGCGATCATCGGCAAAAAGAGAAGAAGAAGTTCGGCGGGCTTGGTGCTAGATCTAAGTACCAGAAGTCTTACAGGTGAAGCGGCTTGATTCCAGTCAGGTGCTATTCCTGTGGCAAAGTGATCTCCCATGTCTGGGAGGAATACCGGGAGCGCATCAAGACCGAGCCTCCCGGCAAAGTCATGGATGACCTGGGAATAGACAAATACTGCTGCAGGCGCATGCTTCTCTCTCATGTGGAGATTGTAGATACGCTTAGGCGGTACCAGTAGACGGGGTTGTAGGGTAGCCTGGTCCATCCTACAGCGTTCGGGACGCTGTGACCTGAGTTCGAATCTCAGCAACCCCATCATACTCTTCCTTTTGAGGTGGCTATTTGAAGGG
>MVRL01000064.1 GCA_002067705.1 Methanosaeta sp. PtaU1.Bin112 | reverse complement strand
TGGCTGAATCGAATAGAATGTCATTTCACGGCACTTCGTAAATTTGCCATTCGGAACTCGAATTACGGAAGTCATACAGAATTGGCAAGTGCAATAAGGCGATATATTATTTGGAGAAATAAGAATCATGAGCATAAAATTGTGCAGGCCATAGAAAATCGTGTAAACTTTCTGTGAAATGGCACTAGGACCTCCCAGACTACTTTTCCAGGGGCTTGTTGGCAGCCGAGGCGCCAGAGGGCCAGCATTTTGCAGACGATGGTGGCGAGGTCAGGCATATCAACTGATTGGCAGATAGCATGAGCTTGAAATTGTTCCGATCCACTGTAAGAAATCTGGGAATAAGCGAGCCTTATTGGTTCAACATCGACTGCTATTAATCTGAGACCGATTATACTTATCCCTGATAATCAATGGGAAACCGGGGCTAAGCGCAGGTGAATAAGCCAGCTGAGGAGATAATAATGATAAGAGAGTCGTGGAACAAGTTATTAACCATGGAATTAGGTACTGGTGGGGCTCTGCTGGCAAGTACAATTTCAGGCTTTCTTTTTATGACGATCCTAAATATCTTGTTTACACCTCCAATAGATCCAGGTTCTACTTTATATTTGGGATACATGGATAGAAGGCTTTTTGCCGAAGCTGGGTCCTTATTACTTTTTATCGGTATGGGTTTATTGTTACAATCCAAATTGGCATTCAAGTTACTTGGTGGTTTTATTCTATTTGGTACAGTATATCGGATTCTTTGGGAGATACACGGACCCGGATAGTGGGTTAAGTACGAATATCCATTACGTGCAGGTCAAGGTAGTGATGCAGATTAAGGTCAAAACACATGGTTGATTGATGACCAGGCACTGCTTAAGTTTAAGAATAATCCACAGCAATTTAATCGAATCTACTTAGGCCTTATTTTTACAGATAATACAACGCCGAGGGTGAGATATTCGCGTATTTTTACAGGTAATGCTTATATACCTTGAAAGTCATTTCCATATCGGGTGAGGATGTGGTAAAACCAGACAGATCGCGGTACATTTGGGTCTATGCCAATTCGCGTGCACAGAAAGAGCGATGGCAGGCCCTGGCAGATAAAACAAAGACCCCATTATCCACATGGTGCATATCGATTATCGAGGAGCGACTGGCCGAAGAGGACGGATTCCAACCACGGCGAAAACTGATCAAGGATATGGAAACCTTGAAGACCGAAAATAAGACCCTTCGTGAGGATCTCAAGCAGAAGGAGATTGTTCTGGAGCGCTATGAGGGCGAGCTGAAGAGATACCGTGCACAGCCCTTCCAGGCCGTGGACTACCGGGGCATGAGGCGCTACAGCAAAGAGCTTGTGGACTTCTTGAAGGCTCGTGGCCATGCTGATAGTTACAGGATTTTGGAGGCCCTCGGGATTGATCCCCGCGAGTCTGAGCTGGTCAAGGCAGTCTCAAAGCAGCTCGAAGAGCTTGAGGGCTACGGCATGATCAAGGCTGAGGGGAAGGGCTGGCAGTGGATCGGCTGATTAAAGACTTCCTGGAAGACCTCGGCCTAAGCGGCAAGACCAGGATAACCGTCCTGCATTACGGCTATTGCCTGAAGAACTTTAAGACCTACCTAGAGGGCCGGTCTCCTCTCGATGTGGATAAAGATGCTCTGCGGGGATTCATAGGCTATCTGAAGGCACAGGACAAGGCCCAAAAGACCATCGAGAACTACTTCTCAGTGCTCTCCAGCTTCTATGAGTACCTGGTCTATGAGGGGCACGCGAGCGCCAACCCGGTTGTCGCGGTGAGAAAGCGATACCTCAAGCGCTACAAGGATAACGATGATGGTCAAGCCCGTCAGCTCATTTCTGTGGAGGACATGGCAAGGTTGGTCAATTCCACACTGAGCATCCGCGACAAGGCGGTGATTACGTTGCTGGCTAAGACCGGCATAAGGCGGCATGAGCTGGTGGAGCTGGATCTAGCCGATGTGGACTTAATCGAAAACAAGATCCGGCTGAAGCCCACAGCGAAGCGAACCAACCGCACGGTATTCTTCGATGATGAGGCGGCCTATCTGCTCAGGCGCTGGTTGAAGGTCCGGGAAGGTGTAAACAAGAAGCATTTGCAGGCCCTATTCCTGAATGCGGAGGGCGAGCGGCTTAACCGGTCAGGAGTCTATAATCTCGTGGTTGACGCCGCCAGGCGTGCAGGCCTGCATAACCCCGAGTCGGATCGGCTGGAAGATCACTTCGGCCCGCACTGCTGTAGGCATTGGTTCTGCACTCACCTCTTCCGGGCCGGGATGAGGCGCGAGTACATCAAGGAATTGCGGGGCGATAGCAGGACGGAGGCTTTCGATCTGTACAACCACATCGACTTGAAAGAGCTGAAGGAGGCCTATCTGGCGTGCATACCGCAGCTAGGAGTGTGATTTGATGACAAAGAAGGCATCGAGCAGCCTGTACAGGGTTGCGAGGACGGCCCGAGATATCGAGGTACTGGCCTCTGGAGATCCGAAGAAGATCGCACGCAGGGCGAAGAACAAGCTGATCGGGCGGCTGCTGGCGAAGCTGAGGGTGTGGCGGTGAAACCATCGCTAGGCTTCCAGGCCCAGGCTTTCAAAGACCTCATTGAATTCATGTTTTGAGAGATTTGACAAACGCAATTCTTCCAAAATATCCAAATATTCTTTTTTATCTTCCAATAAAACTCTAAGATTTTCCTTTAAAATAGTCAATGCCTTCATTTGTTTACCTATTTGGTCACATTCCTGATGAATCTCAGTTAGTCTTTTGGCGTAATTTTCAGGGATGAAACCGCTTGCTTGCATTGTAGCATATATCTTTGAATTTTCGGCTTCAAGTTCGTGGTATCTGGCCAGCAAACACCACCAAGCGGATTCAAGACAATTTGATT
>MVRL01000063.1 GCA_002067705.1 Methanosaeta sp. PtaU1.Bin112 | reverse complement strand
GGCATCGAGGCAGCCCTGGGCCAGGGCTTGAATGAATATTCCTACCTGCTCGGGAGAGTCCAGCTCGGCCACTACGCCGGTTGAGCGCACCACGAAGTTCAGATCGGTCTTGATGTCCAGACGGGCTCTATCGTGGCTCTCGATCAGGGTGTTTTTCACCAGCTCGGCAACGGACTCCTTGGTGAGGGGGGTGCCATTGATGGTATGGGCAAAGATCTCTTCTCCTGGTTTTGGCGGCCTCACATCTCTGGTCATCTTTACCGTCTTGTTCACGATGTAGGTCTTGCCGGTATTCAGATCGGTAGCAGTAAGTATGCTCTTAGTGGTGGTATTGCCCACCTCCACCGAGGCCACGATGTAGAAGGGCTTGCTCCTCAGTTCCAGGTAGTTGAACGGCGGGCTTTCCGCTATGCGTGGTGAAAATTTCGGCTTGAAGAGGCGACCAAGGTTCATGGCAGAAAAGAGAGCGCTGGAGACATTAAAGCTTTGGGTTGGGTATCATTTCCTCCAAATTCATGTTTGGGTCAAATCCGCATGCATCTGGCTGTAATTCACAATTTTTTTGGGATGGCAAATCATGGTTCGCCATAGATTCTGATAGCATCATTTCCAGATAGTTTGTTTCCAGAAGCTCCCTCAAATTCTATGTCCCTTCCCCAGTGCCAGCTCTTTGCCTGGTTAGCAGATATACGGTTATTTTCGGATTGAAGGATCGCAATGGCCTGACCTATTGGACCATAGCAGCACAAACTGTTATCATCTATTGTGTTATTGTGAGAGAACATAAGGCGAATACCCTGGCCAAGGATGCCGTTTGAGGCGACGGTATTATTCTCGATGAGACAGTTATTGCTTTCGAGAAGAGCGACTCCCATTCCACTAAACAAGCCGCTGCCAGTAATCTCATTATCATTTACGGAATTGAACTCCGAGCAATAAATCATTATTCCCCCGTTAATTAGCCCTCCAATGTCGATTATATTTTTGCGTATTATGTTGTGATTGGAGGAATTCAGAAGATATATGCCGTAACTAACCCCAAGACTATCCTTCCCATGGCTGCTTATCTCATTTCTTTCGATGGTGTTATCGCATGAGTTCCTGAGAAATATTCCCGTTCCTCCGTTTCTCGCGTCATTATAGAAAATTTTGTTGCCAGATGACTCTTGGAGAACGATGCCAGTGCGACTATCTTTTACTTCATTTCTATGGATGACGTTGTTATTCGAAGTGATCCTGATTCCGCCCTGATGCCAGCCGCTTGAGTTTCCAGCATCTATTCCCTCGATTAAGCAGCCGTCTGCAGTGATGTTGATGGTGCTTCCACTGTGCTTTGCCCATATCACCGGCATATCGATCCCTTTCACTGTCAGCTGTTTATCGATCTCGATGTTCTCGGTATAGGTCCCATTGAGCACTCTAATTGTGTCACCTGGATTGGCTAGATCAATCGCCTTCTGGATGCTTTGGCCAGGATTGACCTCGATTACGGCGGCATGAGAGAGCCCCACAATGAAGATAATGGCTATTGGAAGATAAATTGATATAATTATACTGTCTCTTATATTACCTCTATCCATATTCATTATATTCATAGGTTATTGAATAAATTTTATGAACTTAAAATTTTCGTCTACAATGGAAATTATGAGGCCCATGCAATCCGATAGATTAGGCATTAAGCCGATGTCGGATCCCTCTGGCTAGCTCCTCATCCCTTTGAATATTATAGACAACTTCTTGTCACAATCGTCTATATCTATAGAGTTGCTAATGGAAGTGGACGATCCGGGAGCACTGCTCCTTGCCTCCTGCATCCTCGGATCACCCCCTCCTCCCTCACCTTTTCTTTTTCATCTGACCGACGTTCCCGTTCCCGCGTTCAGTCCTTCAATCCTTCTGTTGTCACGGAGAAGACCGCTTCCCCATCGGGCAGGTTGGGCGAATCCACCAGGCGAGCGATGCGTTTCTCTCCTTTGGATTTTCGCAGGTAGAGCCGGAAGGTGGAGGTATGGCCCAGGACGTGCCCTCCCACGGGCTTGGTCGGATCACCGAAGAAGGTGTCCGGCTTGGACATGACCTGATTGGTAACCAGGATCAGGGCGTTGTTCAGGTCTCCAAAGCGCATCAGGTCGTGAAGATGCTTGTTGAGCTTCTGCTGGCGGTCGGCCAGGGTCCCCCGCCCCACATACTCTGCCCGGAAATGGGCAGTCACCGAGTCCACGATGAGCAGCCGGACCGGCCTCTCAGAATCTTTGACCTTCTCCGCCAGGTCCATGGCGCTCTCCGCCAGCAGGATCTGGTGATTGGAGTTGAAGGCCCTGGCCACGTTGATGTTCTTTAAGAAATCCTCAGTCTCCCAGATCCGGCCGTCGGGTGCAGGCGGCAGCCCCTTGACCATCTGGTCGATGCGCTCCGGCCGGAATGTGTTCTCAGTATCGATTATGATGACGGAGCCATTCAGCCCGCCCATCTCCACCGGCAGCTGGATATTCACTGCCAGCTGGTGGGCGACCTGGGTCTTGCCGCATCCGAACTCTCCGTAGAGCTCCACAATGGCCTGAGTCTCCATACCTCCGCCCAGCAGCTCATCGAAGCTCTTGCAGCTTGTAGTGACCTTACCCACCTGCTTTCTCCGCTCCAGGATGCGGTCACCGGTCTCAAAGCCGCCTACGTCTGCCGCTTCCCGTGCCCCGGCTATGATCTTGGCGGCAGTGGCCTCACCAACCTCCGCTGCGCTCACCAGCTCTCCAGGAGAGGCAACGGCAATGGCTTCGATTGAGTTGAATCCCGCCTCGCGCAGCTTTTCGGCAGTGGCCGGACCTACGCCCGGCAGGTCTTCCAGTAGTTTTATTGCCATCTTCACAGTTCCTCTGGTAGGTGTTCTCATAACTCAC
>MVRL01000062.1 GCA_002067705.1 Methanosaeta sp. PtaU1.Bin112 | reverse complement strand
GATCACCGATGAGGGGCTTCTGGGGCTGGAGGAGACGATTACCACTCTGGCCGAGGCGGAGGGGCTGCTCGCCCACGCCGAATCGGTGAGAAGAAGGCTGGAGCCGCGGGAATGAACCCGCGGCCTGATATCGATCTGATCTAGAGTGTCAGAGCATCTGCTGGAGATGGCCGGGGCCCGGGTCAGGGTTCGGGACGGGAAGGTCGAGGTTCTAACTGAGCCTGCCATCCGCTCATGTCCCTTGCGTCAGGATCTGTATGGCATCAAGGTCGAGAGCAAGGAGACGGTGAAGAGGGTATTAGAAGAGCATATGGCAGAGCTTGGCATGTACGGGCCGAAGAGAGTCCTGGAGCTGGAAGATAAGCCGGTGAGCTTTGGAGCCTCGGAGATCCTCTCAGATGCCCTGACAGAAGGGCTAATAGATGCCGCAGTGATGGTCAGTGAGGGTGCGGGAACGGTGGTGGCGGCGAAGCCCGCGGTCCTGCAGGCCATCGGGGCCCACATGACCGGCCTGATCAGGACCGAGCCGATAGAAGAGATTCAACTCGGCCTGGAGGAGAGGGGATGCATCCTGATCGATCGGCAGGGAACAGTAGATCAGGTCCTGGGTTTTGAGAGGGCAGTAGAAGCAGGATACAGAAGAATTGCTGTAACCGTAGCCGGTGACAGGGCAGATGACACTCGAGCGCTGCGGGAGAGGGAGAGAGCTTTGGGAGCCGGGGCCACGATTTTAGCCGTTCACACCACGGGCATAAGCGAGAACGAGGCTCAGGTTCTGGCGGAATGCTGCGACCTTGTCTGGTCCTGCGCCTCCCAGTCGGTGAGGAAGGTGGCAGGAGGAAAGGCGCTGATGCAGACTGGCATTGCCATTCCCGTCTTCGCTCTGACCCCGATGGGAAAGAGGCTGATATTGAACCGGGCGATGCACTTTTCCGGGCAGCTGGTGCTGCACCGGGCAGGCTTGCCGGTGACGCCGGAGGGAAAGCAGCCGGAGCCGTTGGTTTAGCTGTCGCGCCCGCGGATTCATAGATTTATCGGATGTATTAGCAATATTCACAATTCTTGACATTTATCACAATAGTAGACACTGCCCCCCATATAGGCTTCTTTCTTGATCATCGTTCCGCAAATCGAACAGGGCTTATTGACAGTGTTCTTGCACAATATGGTCTTATAACTGCCAGGATTGCCGAATAAATCCCGTTCGGTATCTCTTCCTCCTCCAGACGCCATCGCACAGATTGTGATCTTCAAAGAATCAAACAATGCCTCTTTATCTCCATCAGAGAGCGAACCAACTTTCTTCTTCGGATGCAGTTTCGCATTAAAGAGTATATCCTGCAAAATACCATTGCCTAGACCTGGGATTCTCTGCTCGGTGGCAAGCAAACCCTTCAGGCTAAGCTTCTGAACATTTGGCGGGGATACAATTGCGCAGAAATAGGCTTTATCGAATGCCGGAGTTAGCGGAGATGGCTTTTCTTTTGCCACTCTGTAATAATCATTATCCAGCTCGCCTTCCGCAAACGCTCCTACGCCTCCATACATTTGAACTGAAAGGCTAAGAGCGGAATGGTCGTCAAACTCGATCAGAAGCTGGTGTTTGGCAGGGCATTTCTCGACCTTATCATGAAGTCTTATGTTTACACCCTCGCCGAACAGTATATTGGCATCTTCAGCCTTGATTTCCACCATGCTGCCAAACGGACTGGCTACATCAACCGTCTTGCCAACAAGGAGGTCAGAATAGGCTGATGGATCACCGTAGTACCATGCCAGCTTGTGCGGGGTATGCACCGCTGTAACCTCAGCGATACGCTTTCCGGAAACGGTATCATTAAGCTGATTTGAAAGGTTAAACGCCTCTGGCAATTCTATCATGAAATCACTCTTTTCTTCATTATTCCTCCTCCCAGCGGTATTTCCTGTTCTGGCGCAGCTTGTCAAGGCTGCAATTCAGGCATAGCCCATTGTGGCAGCATATCTGCTCCCCACATTCAGGACAGCGCCATTTTGCTGCCTCCTCTTTTAGGAATCGCTCCATGCCATGCTCCTTGATGAATTCGAGGTTCTCTATCATGCTCATGTGGTATTTGGTGCGATAGCGTTTATCGAGGCTTTTTAGCCGGCGGCAGGGGAATTTCCCGCATTCAAAGCAGAACCGCACAAGCCCTTTTCCCACCAGGTCGCATTGATCTGCCATAAAGGTGCAGTTCTTACCGCGTGGCTTGCAGCCGGGACAGTATTTTCTGGCGAATCCCTTTTTATCAAGCTCGTTTTTCATCGCCAGGTAACTGACACATACCCCGCAATTCATCCCACAAGGGGCAATAAGCTGCTCTTTCATCTTCCTCCCGGCGCCAATTGTCACAAATCTATAATCCCTTAGTGCTGCAGGAAGTTAATCATTTCGGATTTCTTATGTCGCTTCTCGCCTCTCCTGCAGAAAGTGTACCGTCTGGGATATGGGCAGGAGTTCAGGAGGCCAGCTGGCCATGAATGCATTGGCCAGGGCATTGAGAAGGGGGTACACTTTGGCTCACAGCTATAATGCCATCATCACCTCAATCGGAATCATCTCTCATCTTCCGGCCCGGAATCGGCCAGTCTCTGATGCTCGGGACAGTAGTAGCAGGTCCGGCCGCCAAGCTTCTCATGCCGAAGAAGCGCTCCGTCCCGTGGGCAGCGACCGCCAGGATGGCGATGGCGGAGGAGATAGGATTCGGGCAGGCGGTTGAAATCCGCCCGGACAGAGATCGAGGTCGTCAGAACATCTTTTATAATTGAGATGAGTAGAGATAGCTGCATCTCATCCAGGCTCCGGGACTGGGGATGAATGCCCGCCTGAAAAAGGGCCTCATCAGAATAAA
>MVRL01000061.1 GCA_002067705.1 Methanosaeta sp. PtaU1.Bin112 | reverse complement strand
CCTGGTAGGGGTGGTGGATATGGGCATGAGCATCAGGGATTCGTTCTTTCCGAATATCTCTTCTATCCAGGCGTTGTACTGAGGGACGGCCTGATTGAAGTCTGCAGGGCTGCCCTGGAGCGCCTGGTCATATTTCTGGGCCATCTCCCATCCTATGCTCAGGCCGTCTAAGACCCCATTCTGGTAGTCGCTCAGGGCCACAGAGGGGCCTATAAGGGCGGAAGCGAAGAGAATTGCCATAGATATTGCCAGTATAGATCTCATTTTGATCCTCCATTGTATGTAATGATCTATTGATATGAAGGGCATCATCGAAAAAGATTTTGCCTGATTGGATCTTCGCTTTTCCTGCGGCAGAACTGCGGCTGGATTCATATTGGTATTTATGTGATGAGAATGAAGTCAATGCTATCTCACAGAATCCCTTTCATTGGGCAATGATGGCTGTATCGGTTCAGAGTGAGACTGCATTGCAGGAGGTGAAGCGTTCTATGAGCAAGAAGAAAGGTGCCAAGGGGATGCCAATCGAAGGCCCGGGCAAACATGATCCATCCAAGCCCAGGAAGAATAAGGCATATTCTCCGGTCTATGGCGAGACGAAGAGCGGAATCAAGAGTGAGCAGCCCAGGAAAACGCGAATTTAGCTTTGGTCTTCGGCCCACATACTCCATTTTTTCGACATGTGATACCTTTAACTCGCGGGATCGCGAAGGGCGGAGCGGGAAGTCTCCATCCTTCAGGGTGGTCTCCCGGACTGTGAGTCCGGGGGAGTTGCGACGCAGTCGCAACAGGATGAAAGCGGAGCCCTTTGCCCTAGTTTCGTTCTAACGATACCTATTTAACTTTTAAAAGGTAATCATCTAATATGCTTAAATCGTATCGCTATAGGCTGTTTCCGACCAAATCTCAAGTCAGTGTCCTTGAAAGGCAACTTGAGCTTTGCAGGCAAGTCTACAACGATACCTTAGCATATCGAAAGAACGCTTGGGAGAAAGAGCAACGACATGTCAACCGCTTTGAGACTCAAAATCGATTGCCACAACTCAAAGTGGATCATCCTGAGTGCTCAGGTGGATCTGAAGCACCGCTGAATAACTTATTTTGGAGAATGCAGCTTGGCCTCTGAGTTCAGGTCGAGCGGTTGAAGAGACAAATCTATCTTATCACAGCAAGCTGAGCAGTCCAGTCAGGCTAAAGACGCATTCACCCTCTTCCGGTCTGCATTCGCCCCAGTTCCTCTTCAGTATCGCCCTCCAGCCATAGCTTCGAGCGGCAAGGATGTGCTCGTGCTCCTCGGTCACAAATATGGCCTTATTCTCTGCTTTCACCAGTCCGCTCTTTTCCAGTGCCCGGTCGAAGATTCGCTTATCCGGCTTTTTGATATTCTCTGGGTGCTCAGAGGAGAGGACGATAAGATGGGGGTCTATGAACGAGGCGATGCTGCATTCCTCCAGGAAGGAGTGCACCTCATCAATTGTTACCCCTTCAGACAGGTTGGAGATCACCCCCAGCCGGTAGCCGCGCTCACGCAGAGCTTTCAGTGTATCCAGTGCATCGCTGTAGAGATAGTACTGACCGTTCACCTTTTCAAGCAGGGTATGGGTGAGGTCGAAGAAGATTGCAGGGCGCATGGAATTGCCAGTTATGGTATCAACCAAAGAGCAATATTATGCAGGGCCATATATGAATGTTTTCAGGGCAGGATGAAAACCGGTTATAATTATACTTTTGCCTACATACCCAGGCGTTCTTTTATCGCTTTAACATCCGCCTGCATCTGTCTGAACTGCATTACATAGCCGGGAATGTCTTCTCGCATGCCACTGGTATCTTCTTTGATCTTGTAGATATTCTCTTGCACGGCCATTAGGATTGGAATCGCTTTATTCATCTGAGATGCCGTGTTTATCGATGCAATTGCCACAACGGCATGACGTCGCCATTGTAGTCCTCGGATCGCACATTATCCGCTTTGGGCGAGTGCAGGTCGCTCCAACATAGCCGAGTTGTAGAATTTCGTGGTCCTCTGCTCGTCGCCCTCGACCAGGGCTATAACTGCCTGTTGTCCATCTTCATCGTCATTGTAGACCTCAAAACCTCGGAGGGCCAGGCGCATTGCTATCTCAGTAAGGCAGGGTCTATAGCCTACATTATGCACGCTGGGACCTGTTATTGTGATTTTTAGTTTCATGCTCTGTCAGATATGTGTTCGTTGTGCTATTTGGTTATTTCTCCCGTTGCCCGGATCTCTTCTATCTTTCGCCTTCATGGTCTTTGGGTAAAGCCTGAAGATCCAGCATGTCTCTGTGGGTGTTTCTAGACTTGATGCCAAGTTTATCTTCTTGTTTTTTAGTCACCGATCCACATCCAGGGTAACGCCATTACCTGTTGCATTGGGCGCGATTTTAAAAATAGAGCGGATATACATAGGATTAAATGGCAGGCACGCCAGCGGTTGCCCTCGGGCTCGCGCGCCAGTTAATCCCTACGCGTCCTCCTCCCCTTATACCTATAAGCGACAGTTACCCTCAGTAGGTCTGCTCCCCACCGGGCCTGAACCGGTTCGGTGCGGTGCGAATTGGGGAAAAGATTGCACCCGTTTTGGACGTCCTCTGTCGCAATAGTATTCCCGAACGAGAGTTGAGGAAGTTGAAGAATATGAATTGAAATCGTCAGCCGTTACAGGTGATATTAACCCTAAACTCCGCCCTTTTTAATAACCATATTTGCCTCAACAGGCACGCTAATTTCCATCTTTTCCAAAATCATCC
>MVRL01000060.1 GCA_002067705.1 Methanosaeta sp. PtaU1.Bin112 | reverse complement strand
GCCATAATGGTATTTGGTCAGATGAATGAGCAGCCTGGCGCAAGGTTCAGAGTCGGCCATGCCGCTCTTACCATGGCGGAATATTTCCGGGATGAGGTCAGGCAAGATGTGCTGATGCTTATCGACAATGTATTTCGTTTCGTTCAAGCCGGATCCGAGGTCTCTGGACTTATGGGACAACTGCCATCGAGAGTGGGATATCAGCCCACTCTGGCAACTGAGCTGGCAGAACTGGAGGAGCGAATATGCAGCACCAGGAGTGGAGCCATAACCTCTGTTCAGGCAGTGTATGTCCCTGCAGACGATTTCACTGATCCTGCAGTAGTGCATGCCTTCGGTCACCTGTCATCTTCCATTGTTCTGTCCCGAAAGATGGCCAGTCAAGGGTTATATCCTTCTATCGATCCGCTGCAATCCCGATCCAAGATGCTGAACCCTCTTGTAGTTGGAGATAGGCACTATCGCATAGCTCAGATGATCAGGAAGACTCTGATGGAATATGAGGAGCTAAAGGACATCATCGCCATGCTTGGGCTGGAAGAGTTGTCACAGGAGGACCAGAAGATCGTTAATCGAGCTCGCAGGCTGGAGAGGTTTCTAACTCAGCCGTTTTCCACCACGGAGCACTTCACAGGTCTTGAGGGGAAGATGGTCAAGCTGAAAGATGCGCTCGATGGCTGCGAGCGCATCCTCAATGATGAGTTCTCAGAATACCCTGAAAAATCACTTTATATGATCGGAAAGATCGATGAGGCCATAAAATGAGGCTGAAAGTCATCCTTCCCCATAAAGTTCTCATCGACGAGGATGTTTCCAAGGTCGTCGCCGAGGCCGAAGATGGCTCTTTTGGCATACTTCCAAAGCACATCGATTTCGTAACAGCTCTTGTCCCGGGTATCCTCTCTTTTCAGTCGGACAAGGGGGAGGAATTTCTGGCTATTGATGAGGGGATTTTGGTCAAATGCGCATCTAATGTCTTGATCTCCACGAGAAAGGCGGTAAGCAGCAGGGATCTGGGAAGGCTGAATCAGACTGTGAAAAATGAGTTCAAGGCCTTGGATGAGCGAGAGAGAAAGACTCGCTCCATTCTAGCCAAGCTCGAAGTGGATTTAACAAAGCGCTTCATGAAGATGAGGGATTAGATCTGATGGCCAAATTTATTGGTGAGGATCGCGACCGTTTCCAGGAGAAGATAGGCAGCAAAGAAGCGCGCAAAATAAGGGCCAGGAGGGATAAGAGCCGTGGCATATGGCTTGGGCTGGGAATGATGGGGGTGATTGGATGGTCGGTGGTCGTTCCTACATTGATCGGCGTGGCTATTGGAATCTGGATGGATATCCGATATCCTGGGCGTATATCCTGGACTCTTACATTCTTGTCCATAGGCTTAGTGATCGGGTGTGCAAATGCTTGGTATTGGGTTGAGCGAGAGAGAAGAAAGATTGAGGCGAGTCAGGGCGATGATTGAAATTACGACTACGATTTCCAGCGTGATGTCGGGTATTTTGCTAGGATTTTTCTATTTCGGCGGGCTTTATCTGACTTTAAAGCATCTATGCAATTCAAATAAGGCGGATCTCTTGACTGTGAGCAGCTTTATGGTTCGATCGGCTGTCTGTCTAGGTGGCTTTTACATCATCTCCGGGAAAGGCCTAGAAGCGCTGATATTCTGCCTTGCAGGCTTCGTTTTATCCAAGCTAGCGCTGATACACGTCCTGGGCTTTCGGTCTCAAACGAGGTGGGTTTAAGTGGTTGAGTTGAGTCCGGATGATGTTGTCCTCTATCAATGGGGACCTCTCTTGATCAATGAGACCATAGTTTACACCTGGATAATAATGGCATTGCTGGTCCTTTTTGGCTGGCTGTCCACACGTCGCCTTTCAGCGGAGCCGCCGCTCTCGCGCTGGCAGAACCTGCTCGAAACCATCGTCACCACTATGCAGAGCCAAATAAGAGAAATATCGCAAATGAATCCTGATACATATTTGCCATTCTCAGGAACTCTTTTCTTGTTTATATCAGTTGCAAACCTGCTTGATGTAGTGCATGGTTATCGTACCCCGACTAGCTCCCTTTCCACAACAGCCGCTTTGGCCATCTGCGTGTTCTTTGCCGTGCCAATCTACGGAATCGCACAACGGGGGATTTTAGGCTATTTCAAACACTATGCTGAGCCCACTATATTGATGCTTCCTTTCCATATCATCGGAGAGTTTTCTCGCACACTGGCCATGGCGGTTAGGCTGTTTGGGAATATGATGAGCGAGACCATGTTGATCGCTATTTTGCTCACCATAGCCCCGTTATTCCTGCCTGTGCTGATGGAATTGCTGGGGCTGCTTATCGGCCAGGTGCAGGCTTATATCTTTGCAGTTTTAGCCACTGTATATATCGTTTCAGCAAGTTCGAATGAGGAGAAAAAGGAACAAGTCTCTAAGGGAGGAAGTTGAAAATGGCAGGCGCAGAAATAGCAAATATTGATACCATTGGCATGGCTTCTATTGTTATTGCGGGATTGACCATGGCCATCGGCTCCATCGGGCCGGCAATTGGGGAAGGCTGGGCACTGTCCAGGGCATTGAGCGCCATCGCTCAGCAGCCGGATGAGGCAAATAACATTACTCGAACTCTCTTTGTAGGCTTGGCCATGGTGGAATCCATCGCTATTTACTGCTTTGTGATATCCATTCATTTGTCATCGGTTAAGCCCACCATTCCTCAGTGACTCGCATTCTATTCACATGTGGATCGAGTGCCCCACTTA
>MVRL01000059.1 GCA_002067705.1 Methanosaeta sp. PtaU1.Bin112 | reverse complement strand
CGACCGCGGAGTTCTTTTGAAGAGCGACGTCGACCTGAGCGCCGTCAGCCCTCTCAAGAACGCGGCCATGCAGAGACTTATTTCTCTCACAAAGCGAACTGTAGCCGTCAACCTGGCTGGCATCGAAGGCGCCTTGAAGACTGGAAAGGTAGCCGGTGGTCGCAGGCAGATCAAGGGACGGGAGCTTAACTACGATGTTGTTGCCAATGCTGGTGCCCTGGCTGAGAAGATCAAATCCCTGCTCCAGGTTGCCTCCGGCGATGACACCAATGTGCAGATTCTGGGTGGTGGCAAGCAGTTGCTCGTCCAGGTCCCCACAGCAAGGGTTAACGCTGCATCGGAATTCGTTGTTGGATTGACTGGAGCAGCAGCAGCCACAACCGAGGCCCTCATTCAGCAGTTCAAAGCCACACTTATTGAAGCGCCCATGATCCATGCCTCCGTCTGGGGCGAGTACCCGCAGACTGTGGGCATGTCTGGCGGAAACGTTGCATCCGTTCTTAACATCCCCCAGAATGACGAAGGTCTGGGATTCGCACTCAGGAACGTCATGGCAAACCACCTGGCAATGATCACCAAGAGGAACGCCATGAACGCTGCCGCTCTTGCCTCTATATACGAGCAGATCGGCGAGATGGAGATGGGCAATGCCATGGGCATATTCGAGCGCCACCAGCTCCTGGGCATGGCATACCAGGGCCTGAACGCCAACAACATGGTCTATGAGACCGTCAAGGCCAACGGCAAGACTGGAACCATCGGCACAGTGGTGCAGAGCATAGTGGGCAAGGCCATTGAGGACAAGGTCATCAAGGCCGGCAAGAAGCTGCCCTCTGGCTATGTACTCTATGAAGCAAACGATGTCTCCAAGTGGAACGCCTACGCCGCAGCAGGCGTCCTGGCAGCCACCATGGTCAACTGCGGCTCCCTGAGAGGCGCCCAGGCTGTGTCCTCGACACTGCTTTACTTCAACGATATCATTGAGAAAGAGACCGCCTTGCCCGGATGCGACTTCGGCAGGGTAATGGGAACGGCCGTCGGCTTCTCGTTCTTCAGCCACTCTATCTACGGCGGCGGCGGCCCCGGTGTATTCAACGGCAACCACGTGGTAACCAGGCACTCCAGAGGATTTGCCATACCCTGCGTGGCTGCAGCAGTAGCACTGGATGCTGGCACCCAGATGTTCACCCCTGAGATGACATCTGGACTGGTCGGTGCTATTTACGGAGAGATCAAAGAGTTCCGTGAGCCGATCGTATCGGTTGCGGAGGCTGTGTAAAGGCGGAAGAAATGGTCACAGAATCAGACACGGGATCGATACAGGTAGAAATAATCCCCAGCAGATTTCTGCTGCCTGCTACGGCACAGAAGCTGCTGAACGAGATCTATGGAAATGGGGGCATCATCAGGATCATGATCCATGGCCCCAATCTTCCTAGAAGCGTGCCCTATGGCCCTGGAAGGGGCTCACCCATAGATGAGAACAGAGATCTTCTCATCGAGGTGGGCGGGCAGGCCTTTGAACTCAGCGTAAAGGTCGGGAGGATCAGGCTCGAGCTGGAGAGCGAGAAATACTATGAGGGTCTTAAGGCAGCGTGTGAGCGAGCGCTGCCCATATCCTTCCAGATCAGACGCGGAAAGTTCTTTCATACCAGGCAAACCATCACCGATTATGCCAAGTATGGCAAGGTGGAGGACACGCGCATCTTAGGGCTTATCGATCCTAAGGCCAAACAAGATAGATTGGCCATACTGTCTGAGGAAAACGTGGCCGTTCATGATGAGGAGAGATAAAATATGGCATACACACCACAATATTATCCCGGAAGCACCTCTGTTGGCATCAACAGAAGGAAGCATATGTCCGGCAACCTCGAGAAGCTCAGAGATATTCCCGAAGCTGATGTTGTAGCAGTTATGGGCCACAGGGCCCCTGGTGCTGACTACTCAAGCACTCACCCACCACTCAAAGAGATGGGCGAGCCAGACTGCCCCATAAGACAGATCGTCGCCCCGACAGCAGGCGCTGCTGCTGGCGACCGTGTAAGGTACTCCCAGTGGACCGATTCCATGTATTTCGCACCATCCATTCCATACTGGAGGTCCTATTGGGGAGCCATCAACTGCAAGGGCTGCGACCCAGGCACTCTATCCGGCAGACAGATCATCGAGGCCAGGGAGAGAGATATTGAGGCCTACACCAAGGCTCAGTACGATAGCGAGATGACTGATGTCGCCCTCTGTTCCATGAGGGGCTGCACTGTGCACGGCCACTCCTTGAGGTTGGAAGAGAACGGAATGCAGTTCGATATGCTGGCCAGGACAGAGATGGGCAGCGACGGAAACGTCTATGCTGTCAAGGATCAGGTCGGCATTCCACTGGACAGAAAGATCAATCTGGGCAAGCCCATGTCCGAGGCCGAGGCCAAGAAGAGAACCACTATCTTCAGGGTGGATGGCATTCCCATGTGCGGAAAGGTCGGCGCCAGGAAGTACGATGAGGCAGTGGATGCACTGCATCATATGTGGGAGCTGCGCAGCAAGTGGGGATTCAGGCCGGAGTAAGCTGGGGTGATATAAATGGCAGTTAAACACACAAAGAAACTATTCGTAAGAGCACTTAACAAGAAGTTCGGAAAGGATTTCGACCTCGCAGGCCAGAAGACCGAGTACAAGAGACTGGGCCCTGAACAGAACGCCCGCAAGAGGGAGTTCATGGAGTACGCCAAGAAGCTCGAGGGCAAGCGCGGCATGACCGGCTACAACCCCTATGTGCACGCTGGCGGTATTCCCCTGGGACAGAGGCAGCTCGTTCCCTACAAGCTCTCTGGAACTGAGTATGTGGTAGAGGGCGACGACCTGCACTTCGTCAACAATCCAGCCATGCAGCAGATGTGGGATGATGTCAGAAGGACCATTGTGGTCGGTCTGGACATGGCCCATGAGGTGTTGCAGAAGAGGTTGGGCAAGGAAGTCACACCTGAGACCATCAACAACTACCTGGAGATCCTCAACCACGCTATGCCCGGCGCAGCCGTGGTCCAGGAGCACATGGTGGAGACCCACCCTGGCCTTGTAGATGACTGCAACGTCCGTGTATTCACCGGCGACGATGCCTTGGCTGATGAGATCGATGACCAGTACCTGATCAACATCAACAAGATGTTCCCCGAGGATCAGGCAGAGGCCCTCAAGGCCGCTATCGGCAAGACCTCCTGGCAGGCCATCCACGTCCCGACCATTGTGGTCAGGTCCTGCGACGGCGGCACCACCTCCAGGTGGAGCGCCATGCAGCTGTGTATGACCTTCATCGATGCCTACAACATGTGCGCCGGTGAGGCCGCTGTGGCTGACCTGGCTTACGCTGCCAAGCACGCTGCTGTTCTGCAGATGTCCGAGATGCTGCCCGCAAGGCGCGCTCGCGGACCCAACAATCCCGGTGGACTGTCCTTCGGGTTCCTGGCCGATATGGTCCAGACATCCCGTGTGGCCGCAGCCGATCCAGTGAAGGTTTCCCTGAACGTAGTCGCCGCAGGCGCCGCGCTCTATGACCAGATCTGGCTGGGAAGCTACATGTCCGGCGGTGTCGGATTTACTCAGTACGCCACTGCTGCCTACACCAACGATGTCTTGGACGACTTCTGCTACTACGGCGTCGATTTCGCCAACGACAAGTTCGGCGGATTCGCCAAGGCACCCAAGCTGCTGGATACCGCCAAGGAGCTGGCCACTGAGGTCAACGCCTACGGTATGGAGCAGTATGAGGCATTCCCGACCCTGCTCGAGGATCACTTCGGTGGATCCCAGAGGGCTTCCGTTCTGGCAGCAGCATCCGGTATCACCTCCGCCATCGCCTCTGGCCACAGCCAGGTAGGCCTTGCCGGCTGGTACCTCTCCATGCTCCTGCATAAGGAAGGCTGGGGCAGACTGGGCTTCTTCGGCTACGACCTGCAGGATCAGTGCGGTCCAACCAACGTATTCTCCTACCAGTCAGACGAGGGCAATCCACTCGAGCTGAGGGGAGCCAACTACCCCAACTACGCCATGAACGTAGGACACCAGGGCGAGTACGCCGGTATCTCCAGCGCCGCACACGCAGGCCGCATGGATGCCTTCGCTGTGAACCCATTGATCAAGGTAACTTTCTCCAACCCCGGCATGGTATTCGACTGGGCAGATGTCCGCGCTTGCTTCGGCAAGGGTGGAGCCCGCGAGTTCCGCGCTGCAGGCGACAGATCCCTGGTCATGCCAGCTGTGTAGGTCAAGAGACCTACGCACCATTTTTCTTTTTTTGTAGCGATAGTATTCAGCCTATTTCTCGACATTTTTCAAGGAGGTCAATTGCCCTCTTGCGGCCATAAATCTTGGCTCCTCGCTGTTTAGTATGGGTGAACTTGAATCGCTGGTTCTCTGTGTCTCGGTGCCTCTGTGGTGAACCGCCATACTCTGACCCAACCACAGAGGAACAGAGGCACAGAGGCCATATTCTCTCCCGGACTCACCCATATAATTCATCGAAGAGCCTAAATCTTTGACCTCCTGATCGAGGAGCTGAATGGTGAAGAAGAGGCTAGGGCTTTTAGCCGAGATTGGATGGAGATAGTCGATAAAAAAGAGGGTGAGCCTCAGTCGGTCTCATATGCCATCAATTTGTTTATTCTCTATCCTGCGCGTTTTATCCTTATTATCCGCCTTTATGCCTGGGCCAGAACATCCATGATGACCACATTGCTTGGCTGGCTGTCTATCACGAAGTAGAGCATATGCCTTCCGATCTCTTTCGCCTGGAAGTTCATGCTGTTGTAGCCCTGGCTGAGTTGATATGTGCTGAATTTCGAGCTGGTGGTATCCGTCTGCACCATCTCATAGAAGCCTGCGGTTC
>MVRL01000058.1 GCA_002067705.1 Methanosaeta sp. PtaU1.Bin112 | reverse complement strand
ATGGCCACGGTCAATGGCAAGCATAGCAACCAGTGTTACCTCGATGCCATGCAGGGAGCATTTGCATCATTTGCTGCCAAAGCTGCTCGCAAGGGCATAATCAGTCCAAAGAATGGGGAGTGCACCAGCGACTTCATTGACCACCTTCTCTTCCATATCCCTTATCCCAGAATGATCGAGTATGCATCTGCCGCTATATTCCGGCAAGACTGGAAGAACAGCAGCCGGTGGAGTGATGTTGAGGCGGAGATCGGACCGGAGCCCGAGGCTGGAAATTATGATGATCTCGAGAGGTATCGGCTCGACCTGGCCCGCTATGCCCGGAGCTTTGCTCGGTCCAGGCAGTTTCTGGAGGCTTATAATGCCAGGGTTATAGATTCGGCAGCTCTCTCCCGCTCTATTGGGAATATCTATACCGGTTCGATCTATCTGGGCCTGGCCAGCCTCCTGGAGTTGCAGAAGCTTCGAGCGCATGAGAGGCTTTGCTTTGGGGCTTACGGAAGCGGATGTTCAGCCCTGGTCTTCTCGGCACGGGTCAGCCCAAAGGTCTCTTCAGTACCGTCAAGGGACCTGTTTGAGAGGCTGGAGAAGAGAAGGGAAATATCCCTGGAGGAGTATGAATTGCTCCATGAGGGAGAGATAAAAGAGAGCCTGATCCAGCCTTCAGGGGAGTTCGCTCTGGCCCAGATCGACCACCAGGGATACCGGCATTATGAGTATATGAATTGACGCTGAAATCGTAGGCTGCAGCCGGAGCGTTGCCCTTTTTTTTGTGCTCTTCGCTATTTGATATGGGTGAACTCGAATCGGAAATTCTCTGTGTCTCAGTGCCTCTGTGGTGAATCGCGATGCTCTCACCCAACCACAGAGACGCAGAGGAACAGAGGCCGTATTCTCTGCCTGAACTCACCCACATAATTCAGCGAGGAGCCCTTTATTAACTCAATGCTTCCGTCATCTTTTCCTTGAATATGTGAGAATGCAACCGAAAGCTATAATATATACTAATAATATTTGCAAAATTAATACTAATTAACACTAAATAGCTAATGTGATGGCATGAGAAGACATTGGAGAAGCATGCTTTGCATACTGATATCTCTGGTTGCATCCTTCAGTGCGGCCTCGGGCGATCGGGATGATGAGAGACTCGCATTAGGAGTCTTTGGTAACGCCAACCTGGATGACAGGATAGATGAAAAAGACATTGCATACACTCAGGAGGTCATCGCTGGTAGAATGCCGTCTAACAACCTAACCGATGCCAATTATGATGGCAAGATCGATGAAGATGACATAACTCAGATCGAGAAGATAATAAGAGGGGAGGAGGAGGAGCTTACAGTCGTCTCGGAGAGCAACTGGGATGAATATAATGCAGCGACAATCAAAAAGCCGGTTAAAACCGTCTTGACCCGGTTTTTTGACTCTGCTGAGATTCTTCGTATATTTGATTCAACCGATATGATACTTGCCGTGGGATGCAAAAATTTTCAGGAGAATTCCCTTTTCTTTCCTGAGCTGAGCCGTCTGCCCTATGTCGCAGATACACGCACCAGTGAGCTTGATAACGAGTATATCCTACGCATGAGTCCCGACATTTTTCTGGGATGGTACAAAGAGGATCGCGAGAAGCTACCGGGAATCAATCTGATCCATTCAAAGCTCTGGGGCCTCAACTCCTCTCGTGATATCAGAAAGCTCGGTTATATCTTGGACAAGGAGAATGAGGCAGAGGAATATATAAAATGGCATGATGATTGCATAAATAAGATCAAGGATGAGGTCGATGAGATACCCCTTGATGATAGACCTCGCGTCCTCGTTGCCCTTCCCAAGCCCGGCGGCGTATTTGGCGTATACAGAGGAGAGGGAGGCACAACCGGAATGGATGATCTGATGACACTGATACCTGTAAACTCCATCGGTCAGCTGTTGCCGACGAAAGAATATGAGGAGGTAGATACGGAATGGGTGATAGAGCAGAATCCCGATATCATCATCATTGCATCCAATCTGATAGAGGCGAAGGGGGGGAGCTCATTTGCCGGTTATGATCTGGACGATCCATCTCAGATGGCAAGAGAGAGGGACGACTTTTTAAGCCGACCAGAGCTGGCAGAGGTCAATGCGGTTAAGAACGGCAGGGTCTATATGATGGAGTACAAGCTGTTCTCCTATAGCCAGTCTATGATAGTAGGGGCGGTATATCTAGCAAAGTGGATCTATCCCGATCTGGACTTGAATCCAGAAAAAATTCATCAGGAGTACCTCAGCAGGTTCCAGCATCTGGATTATGACCTAAATGAGCATGGAGTGTTTGCTTATCCGCCTATTGAGGTCGAAAGCGGCCTGGCTGGAATACCAGATAGATTTGCGGGCCAGATTTGAGGCCTCAGATGCGCTGGTGTTCCCTGAAATCTCATAATTTTTGCAGTACTCCTGCGACTGGGAGAAGGATCTCGATCGTTGTGCTTGGCAAATCCTTGAAATCGCTTCATTTCGGTCAACGGCGCATTAAATAACGTGTGATGTATCTTATTCATACTTTCTATTATGTAAAAATGGTTTGTAGATATTGTTTTTCGGCAAAAGTACTTAACCTTATACGTAGCAGTTGTTCTCCATGGAAGCACTGTCATCCATCATGGAAAAGCTGGCCCGCCCCCAGAAGTATC
>MVRL01000057.1 GCA_002067705.1 Methanosaeta sp. PtaU1.Bin112 | reverse complement strand
AGGAGACATGTCTTGGATTGATTCGCAAAGCCTCATCCAGACATGCATGAGATTCTTTGTACTTCTTCAATTTAATAAGGGCATAGCCTTTTGAACACCAAGCTCTCGGCAAGTTGGGATTTAGCTTTAGGGCCTCATTGTAGCAATTGATTGCATCTTTATAGGACCCTTTTTTAACAAGCTCATGTCCCTTATTTACCCACTGATTAGGAATATCAGGCTCAAATGGATCTGTTTCATGCCCGCTCGGTCCTGTAGAAAATGGATCAGTTCCAGTCCAACTACCCGCATTTTGGTCGTATGGATCAGTATTTTTCATGCGGATAAGCCTATTTTCATGCTGTATAGCTTTTGTGCCTGAAGAAGAGGTGCAGTTTTATCCGAAGTCACAGGCCTGGCAGTCTCTTGCCATTTCCCTCGAAACAGCTATATCATAACACGGCATATTGGATGGACATGGCAAACGACAATACCATCAAGAACCTGATCATTCTGGCCCTGGCAGTCATAATCGTCATCGCCATCTGGAGAGCCATCTGGTACCTGGCAGGAGTGGCAGTATTCATCCTCCTGGTCTACTTCGTCTACCAGCTTCTCAAGGGCAAGCTGTGATTGCTGCGCTGCTACCAGCAAAATGCCGCAGGAGACCGCAGAAGCGATCCTGCCTCCCAACCCGGCGGCAAAGATCGACCGGTCCATAATGTCATTTGGGCTGTAATTGCCCTACCATCTCGGCCCTGATAAAGCCCTCTTACCAAGACTTGTCAGCCCTGCGGCAGTTATGCCGTTAGGGAGACTGGAGCCCTCCATATCTGCTTCGCTCAGGGTCTTGACAAACCCTTGCATCTCCAGTCCTCCCAGTCGCGCGCCGAGCTCCTCTGGATCTATATTTGCCATGGAGAGAATCCTATCCGCTTTGGGATAGGGCACCTTGAGGCTGGCAATTGCTTTTATGATATCGAAGTCTGTTGTATCCATCGTTTGTCAACCGAGGACAATTAAAGAGATGCAAAGTTATAGTTATTGTTCTTCTCAGGGCAGGAAATAGATTTAACTCTAGCAGGCGAAAACAACCCCGAATGAAGCCAATAGATCGGGTTACGGAGACTGCAGAGAAGATCAGCAGCATGGAGATCAGAGGTGCAGGGAGAATTGCCACTGCCGCAGCTGCCTCTCTGAAGGAATATGCTCTGGCCGTCCAGGCGGAGAGCTTCGAGGACTTCAACCAGAAGACCGCGGTTGCCGCAGACCTGCTCCTCAAGACCAGGCCCACGGCAGTCTCCCTCTCCAATGCCATAAGAATGGTGATGAAGTATAAGGCAGATGACATCGATGGCGCTCGCCAGGCCATAGCCGCTAATGCCGATCGCTTCATCGAGAACTCCCAGAAGGCAGTGGAGAAGATCGGCCAGATCGGCAGCAAGAGGATCAGAGACGGGGATACTGTCCTCACCCACTGCAACTCAAATGCTGCCATCTCCGTGATCAGTGCTGCTCATAAATCCGGAAAGAATATCAAGGTGATAGCCACCGAATCCCGCCCCAGATTCCAGGGAATCACCACCATCGGCATGCTCGACCAGATGGGCATAGAGACGGAGCTGATCGTGGACTCGGCGGTGCGGAGCGTTATGAACGACGTGGACCTGGTGGTGGTGGGAGCGGATGTGATAACCGCCAACGGCACCCTGGTCAATAAGATCGGCACCGCCCAGATCGCCCTGTGCGCCCGCGAGGCCAGGACCAGCTTCATGGTGGCTGCCGAGACCTATAAGTTCAGCCCGGAGACGATTTTAGGGGAGCTGGTCACCATCGAGGAGCGTGAGGCCACAGAAGTACTGGCCGATATCTCCAAATACAAACACGTCAGGGTGCGCAACCCCGCCTTCGATGTCACCCCCCATCAGTACATCGACCTGATCTGCACTGAGGCAGGGGCCATATCGCCGGAGATGAGCTACTTGATCATCCGGGAACGGCTGGGCTGGGAGATGAAAGTGGAGAGCAGCTGAGTGAGATGAAGATGAATTGAAGGTCATGATCGATGATCAATAAAAGGTGATGGAGACCAGATCATCTCCTGCCCCCAACCAAATCCTCGCATTATTGTTTCACAGCATTATCTCATAGCTGTCCTTATGCGGATTTATGAGCAGCTTTTCTGCAATCTCCCGGGCAGTGATCTCCGCCTCCGGCCGGAGGAGCCTGAAGTACAGCTTCCAGACGGTCGCCTTCTTCACGTCCACCACATTCTGGTAGCCTAACCTCTTTCTGAGCCTGTCCCTGATGGCAATTGCCTCGCCATCCTCTATATGCAGGGCAACCTTAACCGGCACATAGCCCTCCTCGAACTCCAGCCGGTCAATCAGGATCTTATGGCTCTCTTTGTTCTCATTGACCAGCTCCCGGGCAAAAGCCCTGGCCAGTTCCTCAGGATCCCCGGAATCGACCTGGATGGAAATGAGCCGCTCCTTTTTCACATCCTCTAAAACCTTTCCATAGCTCAGTCGCCGGACAAGGGTGTTCTTCACCGTGGCCGCTTCTGCATCCGGTATCTTCAGCCAGACGCGCAGATTGATCAACATGACTCCACCTCTATGTAGCGCTTCAT
>MVRL01000056.1 GCA_002067705.1 Methanosaeta sp. PtaU1.Bin112 | reverse complement strand
GCCCGTTCGATATTTGTCTGGACGGCATCGGGCTTGAGGCTGATGATCTTCTCATAATCGCAGTCGTTGGGATCGCTTCCCACAAAGGGCAGCTCAGCGAATTTGGGGAAGAATATTGCATGCTCAGTTCTATCCTGGCCATAGGCCACCAGAATATCCTCCGCCCCCAGGATTCTGTTCATCTCCACTCCATTGTAGCCCATGTTCACCAGCCTTCGGATGGGCTTGTTGACGGTTACTGGCTCTCCCAGCATATCCATAAATGTGAGCTTCTCCTCTCTCTCGTCCAGTATCGCTTGCAGCTGCTCTATATCCTCTTCGTTCACCAGGTCATCGAAGTTGGCATCGGCAAGCTTGGTGGGCTCGTTATTGCCCTCTACGATATCCCTGATATAGTCCAGGTCGTCCTGGTTCAGATATTCATCCATATTGGCATTGCCATAGATCTCCAGGACAAAATCAGCCGCATTAGTAGGAGATAATGCCAGCAAAGCATAGATCAGAATCCTAATTAGGCGGTTTTCCTTCATCATAATATACCTCGCATGGAATAACCCATGAAATCAGCAATTATTTTCATACGATAAATCATCTTATTAATAAATATTGTGATTAATCTCTGTTTTCAGTAGGCAAAAAGGTGCATATGCTATCGAAGCTAAATGATGCTTTTATTCCCTATGGGGCGACAGTTTAAGGCTCAAAGAATTGGTTTGCATATATGGATTCGCATCCGAATACAAGTCGAGGGTGAAGATTACTGAAAATCATCTTGAAAATCGAATGCGTGTGATTCATTTTGACCATAATTCTTCGTTTAGTAGCCAATTAATCGAAATCCTTATTATATGGAAAGCACATATGACATATTCAGTGAGATAAATATGATACGAAAAAAAGGATTTCTTGCAATAATGGCAATATTCTTGATTCTTTTGCCATTATCGTTACCATCTCTTGCCCAGTCAAGCTCGTCGGGGAAAGTCCTTAAAGCAGACCTGATATTCGGACCGGACGAGAACTTGGACCCAGCCTACAAGTATACCGGATGGTATATGCACGAGGCAGGAATATATGAGACCCTCTATTCCCTGGACCAGGATATGAATCTCGTTCCTACCCTGGCCACAGGCTACGATCAGGTGAGCGACACTGAGTACCGCATTCATTTGAAAGAGGGAGTGCTCTTCCATGACGGCACACCTCTTGATGCCGATGCTGTGGTCTACTCCCTGGAGAGGGTAATGGACTCATCCAACTCCCGCCATGGGGAGTACGATTTTATTGAGTCGGTGAAGGCAGATGACGATCTGACGGTCACCATCAAGACCAAAGAGGCTCATTCACCAACCATCTCAAGTCTAGTAGATCCTCTTGTATCCATTGTTAAACCGGATGCAGACCTGAACAGCACACCCGTGGGAACAGGCCCCTTCAAGTTCATGTCATTTAAGAAGGACGTCAGCTTAGAGGTCACAAGAAACGATGACTACTGGGGCGAAAAGCCGAAGCTCGATGGCGCTATCCTCTTCTTCGTCACCGATCCGATGACCAGGGCCATGCAGCTGGAAGGAGGTGATGTAGATATCGCTCTGGGAATTCCGCAGACTGAATACAAAAATTTGGATGAAAAGTCGGGTATTGAGGTTCTCAGTGCGGTGACACTGCGAGATAATATTCTCTATCTGAATACGAAAAAAGCACCCCTGGACAATCCCCTGGTTCGAAAGGCCATAAACCATGCCATCGACCGCCAGGAGATAGTAGATACTGCTCTGGAGGGTGTTGGGGGCGTTCCTGCAATTGGAATGTTTTCCTCAGACAATCCCTGGTCAGCCAATGAAGACATTAATCCTTATGAGTTTGATACTGCAAAAGCCAAGGAGCTTCTTGCCCAGGCAGGAATAACTGATATTGACAATGACGGCTGGCTGGACTTCCAGAACAAACCACTTGAATTCACCATAAAGACCTACACCTCTCGGTCAGAGAACAAGCCTTCGGCTGAGGTCGTGGCAGCTCAGCTGGAGAAAATCGGCATCAAGACCGGTGTAGAGGTGGTTGAGTCCGGAGCCTTTAGCAGTGATATGACTGATGGAAATTACGATCTGGCTCTGGGCTCCTTTAATACAGGCACGACTGGAGATCCGGACTATGCACTCGCTATGCACTTCGATTCCACTGGATCATACGCCAAGCAGACTGGATATTCTAATCCGGATGTAGACGAATGGATGGAAAAAGCCCGTACCACATTCGACCAGGATGAGCGGGGGGATTACTGCAAGCAGGTCCAAATGCAGGCTTATGAGGATTCTCCTGAGATCACTCTATTCTATCTGAATGTTCTCGTGGGCCAGAGCGAAAAGGTAGACGGCTTTGTGATGTATCCCTCCAGCGAGATCAATTTCCTGACACCAGAGCTTTCTCTGGAGGATTAGATCTGCAGTCAGAGGAGGATAAGACAATCCTGAACCTGGAGTCGGTGGAGAACATGACCGCCCAGAATGTGGCCGCCTCGTTAAGAGGAGGCAGCCATCCCAAAGAGGTCATAGAGGATTACTGGGACCTGCGCAGCAAAAGCTACGCCCAGGGAGTCACCGGCAGCAAGGATGAGGAGAGAGGGGTATGGAAGAGATGCCTGGCACCATTCGTCTCTGACCTTCATATCCAGAAAGCGCTGGATGGAGGGGCAGTCACAGGCTTTCTCTCCTTTGTTCAATACGATATGGGGATTGATGTGATTGGCACGGACCTCTCCCGCGGCATGCTCTCGCAAGCTAGAGAGGCTTCAATCAAAATAAGTGCGAATCTTGATCTATGTCAGGGAGATGCGGAGTCTCTTCCCTTCAAGTCCTCCTCCTTTGATCTGGTGACATGCAGGCATCTTCTCTGGACGCTGCCTAATCCTGCCCGGGCATTAGAAGAATGGAAGCGCATACTCCGGCTTAGAGGAAGGATTTTAGCCATTGATGGTAACTGGTTTGATCCATCGGCTAAAAAGAAGCTGGCGAGATGGGTTTCAGGTCGTCTGAAGAACTTTTCTCACGATCAAAACCCAGTGCCATTCCAGAAGTTCTACCAGCCTATAGAGAAAAACCTGCCTCTCTACCAGGCATCAAAGCCGGATAGATGCTGCGAGCTGTTTATGGCAGCAGGGCTGGCAGATGTTGCCGTCGATAGGCTTCAGGATGTCAATCGCTTCTACAAAAGACATACCAATATCTCCTTTCGGCTATCCAATGCTGATACAGTCTTCCTGGTGAAGGGCGAAAAAGAGGGAATGCCATCGAGATGAGACTATTGATGGGCTATTAAAGGATCGAGATAAATGCTGAAGTTTCTGGCCAAGAGAATTCTGCTCTTGGTGCCAGTCCTGTTACTGGTCTCCATAATCTCTTTCTCATTGTTCTATCTGTCACCAGGAGATCCAGCTGAGATCCTGCTCACTGGACCCCAGGGACCGCCTGATCCCGCTGCAGTGGAGGAGTTCAGGCAGAGGGCAGGATTCAATGATCCTGCTCCTGCAATGTACTTGAGGTGGCTCTCTAAAGTTATAGAGGGAGATCTTGGATACTCATACGTGTCAGGCGGGAAGGTCTCTAATGCGGTACTGGACAGCTTTCGGCCAACCATGCGATTGGCTTTAATCAGCCTGGTGATATCTTTACTCATATCGTTTCCCCTGGGAATTCTCTCTGCAGTCAGGCAGGGATCATTTGTCGATGGCTTGGGCATGGCGGTCTCTCTGCTGGGGGTGTCTATTCCCAACTTCTGGCTGGCTTATCTTCTTATCATCCTCTTCTCCCTGCGTCTGGATATTCTGCCTGTGGCGGGATACGGGATGGGGGGTGATATAGAACACCTCATCCTTCCTGCTGTCACTTTGGGTATATCAGCCGCCGCTGTCACCAGCAGGATGATTCGCACCAGCATGCTGGAGTCTTTAGAGCAGGACTATATCGTAGCGGCAAGAGCTCGCGGCCTGTCCGAGAGATCTGTGGTGCTCAGGCACGCTCTAAGAAATGCCCTCTTGCCTGTGATCACTGTTGTGAGCCTCAACTTCACCTATCTGCTCAACGGCTCAGCAGTAGTGGAAACGGTCTTCGCCTGGCCGGGGATCGGCAACCTCATGACCCGTTCCATCTACAGCCGGGACTATCCTGTGATACTGGGATGCATGCTCTTTTTGGCTTCGATCATACTGGTTATGAATCTTTTAACAGATATCTGTTACCACTATTTGAACCCGAGGATGGCCCATGAAGTACAAGACTGATCCCGGACTCAAGATTGCCCTTCTGACTTTAACCGCTCTAGTGCTGCTAGCTATTGGCGCTGGGTGGATTGCGCCGCATAATCCGGAAAAGGCCGAGCCCCAGCTTCGACTGATGGACCCAGGCGGAGAGTATCCCTTCGGCACAGATCATCTGGGACGCTGCATATTCAGCCGCGTTCTCTTCGGAATTCGCATATCTTTTTTCATCGGGCTGGCTACAGTCTTCTTTTCCGCCTTGATCGGCATGATACTGGGAGGCGCAGCAGGATACTATGGCGGGCTTCTGGACGAGGTGGTCATGCGGGTAGTTGATGCATTCCTCGCCTTCCCGAGCATCTTTCTCGCCCTGGCGGTGATAGGCTTCCTGGGATCGGGTCTGGTCAATCTGATGCTTTCTTTAATCCTTGTAGAGTGGACAGGCTATGCCAGGCTGGTGAGAAGCGAGGTCTTGGCGCTCTCGGGAAAAGAGTTCTTAGAGTCGGCTAAGAGTCTGGGGGGCTCTGATATCTATATTATGAGCCGACACATCCTGCCTAATATCCTCCCGTCCCTGCTGGTCATGGCCACGCTGAGCGTGGGATATGCCATATTAGGCGCTGCCTCATTGAGCTTTCTTGGGCTTGGGATTCAGCCACCCACCCCGGAGTGGGGATCGATGATGAATGATGCCCGACCGTTCCTTAGATCCCACCCGCTGATGATGATCTTCCCCGGAATTGCCATAACTGTGACTGTCCTTGCTTTTCATCTGCTCGGCGATGAGATAAGAATGAGGCTGGATTCCAGATCAGGTGCTGTGAAGGAGCTGTAATAGAAAACAGTGGCATTTCCGGCAGCACTCTAGTCTATGAACCCCTGCACCTCAAAGAGGAGGTTTCCATTCTCATCTGTCTCTCTGAAGACCCATGGGCAAGGCTATTTCTTTCCGCAAGCATAGCCAGACATTCGAGGATCTCTTTTGGGCTATGATGCAGGCCATAAAAGATAGTCCCTTTATTTCCCACGAATACTCTGCCACAGGTTTTGCATTTCAAACGTTGCGGCCCTTGGAAGTGCGGCCGTATCGGACTATGTTTCCTGATCCACTTTGCCATAGTCAGGACAGTCTTTATTCCAGCAAAATGAACCAGCAATTGCCAGTCTACCTGCCTTCATTGCATTCCCCAAGCTAAATATGCAATGAAGGAATATAAACTTAATTAAGGAGGACTACCAAGCAGATAGAGAAAAAAGAAGTAACTATTCAGCCACCCAGTCGAACCTCTTTTTTCCTTCCGATACTTCATGAATCATAACGTACGATAATCGGCCCAAAATTTAAATATTAATGGCAATCATATA
>MVRL01000055.1 GCA_002067705.1 Methanosaeta sp. PtaU1.Bin112 | reverse complement strand
TTGGATGGATCGGACTGTGAAAAGAGCTTAGATTATTCCTTTAGCCCGCAAAGCTGTTTTTGCGTCTGATATATCGTTCTTGAGTTCAAAAACATCATTTTTATCCTGAACGCGGTCCATCTTTTCATTCAAGCTCGCATTCATATCTTTGACTTCGACGATGAGATCATCCCGTTTTTTAAGCATCGAGCCCATCTTGACATCAATTCTATCGATCTTGCCGCTGAGATTGAAATCCATCTTTTCAATGGCCTTGGTGACGCCATTTATGGCCTGGATCATGCTGCCGATTGCCTCGACGCCTTTATCCAGCCTGAGACTGTGGCAATTAGGCGTTTCATTTAATGGTATTTTCAGATTTTTTTGTATTTGGCTTTATCTGTGAGGATGTCATTGGTTAGCTAAATAAAGGAGGATCACATCTGAAAACGGCGCTGCAATCCCAAAGATGGAAATGATAGAAATGACTGTTGAGGTCAGAGATGTTGAGGTCAGCGAAATGGAGTATGTTCTTTCCCCTAAATCCGAGATCGAGAGCCGAATAAAGACGTTGCAGTCGCAGATGGGCGAGATGGATGGAGCGCTTTTGTTTCATGCTGTAGACGTGTGCTACTTCACCGGCACCGCTCAGGATGGGCTGGTTTACATTCCCAGAGACGGCGAGGCGATGGTGATGATGAAGCGGAGCCTGGAAAGGGCGATTCAGGAATCGCCCCTCGAGGTTCGGCCTCTGAAGAACATGAGAAATTTAAAAGCAGATTTGAACATTCCGGCAAAGGCAACCATTGGTCTGGAGATGGATGTTCTTCCCTGCAGCTTCTACTTTAGAGTTGACAAGGCTCTTCAAGATGCCAGATTTGTTGATGTTGCGGAGATGATCAAGCACATTCGAGCTGTGAAGTCCGATTTTGAGCTGAAGCTGATAAAAGAGGCGGCCAGGATCCTGGAGGTTGGCTTTTCCTCTGTGCCTGATTATCTGGAAGAGGGCATGAAAGAGGTGGACCTCATCTGCCGACTTGAGTCGGTTATGCGCTCCATAGGCCATCAGGGGTCCCTGCGCTTTCGCAGGTTCAACAGCATTGTTCCCCTGGGGCATGTCATGACCGGAGCGGAGGCGGCATTCCCCAGCTTCCTTGCTTCTCCTAGCGGTGGCCGGGGCACCTCTCTCTTATTTCCCCAGGGAGCGGGGTTTGCCAGGATCAAAAGAAATGAGCCGATATTCGTAGACAGCGTGGGAATCTACAATGGCTATATTGCAGATGCTACCCGCATATTCTCTCTGGGCAGGCTGGAGCCGGAGCTGGAGGATGCCTATCAGGCCGCCTGCCAGATAGAGGAGGCGGTGGCCGGAGAGCTTGTGGCCGGAAGAACGGGAAAGGAGCTTTTCGAGCTGTCTGAGTCGGAGGGAGCAAGGCTCGGTTATCTGGACTATCTGGGCGGACCGAATGGCAGCAAATGCGGTTTTGTGGGCCACGGCGTGGGGCTGGAGCTAGACGAGTACCCGGTGATCGGGCCGCTCAATCACCCCATACGATGCAATAACACCATTGCCATTGAGCCCAAGATCATTTTCCCTGACAGGGGAGTTCTGGGAATAGAGGACACCTTCTTGACCACTCCGAGCGGAGCGGTGAGCATTACTCACATGCCGCGGGACATCTGGCAGGTTTGACTTCAGGCTAATTCACTTGTCCTGCAAATTGAAATCTGTAATATTGAGAAACCAGTAGCCTTCCTTATGGATCGGATTGCTGCCGGTTATTACTATTCTCTTTTTAAATATTGGACCGTCCAGGACGAGGGTATGAAACTCTCCGTTCTCCCCGCATGCATCGACAGCGGTGCCGGCAGTTTTCAAATCCGCCAGGAATCTGCCGTCGATCTTCCGGCCCAGCCACTCCTTTCCAAGAAAACCGTCCCGCACGCTGACCAGAATTGTCTCAAAACCGGCGTCGATTATCTCGCTTATGATCTTTTCGGAGTTCTCTTTCCAGAGGGGCAGGATCAGATCGATATCGAGCTCTTTGCAGATCCGTTCCACCAGAGGCTTGTGGGTCTCGATATGGCCGAAGACCGCGGCGTCAAATCTCTCACCCTGCGCTCGCAGCTCCAGAGCAGCTTTCTTAAATTCCTCTTCGTAGGACTGGAAATTGCGCTGAATTAGCGGAAGGCCAATGGACTGGGCCTGAGCCCGGATAAGAGCGGGGTTGAGTTCGTGCGAGCCGGTTTTCTTCAGGTTGGTGAAATGCAGAATATGGGTGATATTGTAGCCGTCATTCATTGCCCTGTAGCAGGAATAGCAGCCGTCCTTGCCTCCTGTCCAGGAGACGATGGCATTTTTTTGGGCATTGTCATGGGATTGCATGGGGCTAAGTGGAAGCGGTAGGTTATCAATAATTCGGGTGAGAGTGATTGGGTTTTTTTATACAAATTATCTGCAGGGATTGAATTCTGTATCCGCCAATTCGAATTTGACCCCTCACGCCAATCCGATTTTGATCCACCCTTAAGCGGCTAATATGTCTCA
>MVRL01000054.1 GCA_002067705.1 Methanosaeta sp. PtaU1.Bin112 | reverse complement strand
TATCTTAGCAGCATGGCGGCAAAGAGGTGATCCCAGGACACCTAATGCCGAAGATGTGGAATGGGACCCGGCTTTTGCAGATATCTATCATAGATGCACGAAGCGGTGGGGAAAATGAAAGCGGCGGCTCTTGATCGGCGGCTCTCTGAAATCGAGCGCAACCATCCACCACGGGATAGGCAGCAAGAGAAATTAGAGCATGTCATCTCCAAGTGCACTGACGATGAGCTTGAATGGATGATTGAGATCTCTCAAAAACCTGACCCATTTGCTGATCCAGCGATTGAAAAGAATTATTGGGACATAATGCGCCGGCATGGGTGGTTTGATGAGCCGGGTTAATGGATTTCTGTCCAATTTTGTCCAAATGTCCACCGGCTTGAATCCGCTCATTTTAATAATTTCTGAGAGCCTCTAGAATCGACTTTCTTCTTCCTTGATGGGCTATGGACCTGGGGAGAGAGATCCATCGGGGACGCTATGTAGCTAAGGCGTTGGCGTGATGGAGGGCAAAGGGGGCTCATCTACAGCTCTTATCCACCTTAGCCCATTCCACGAAATTCTTTCCTGCGGTGGGATACATGGGAATCAAACATGAAGTGTGCGCCGTTCCTTTATGGCATTAGAAATTTCGATTGATCTCGAGCCCCGCTATTGTTTGAACTTGAGGCTTTGAGATCTTCTGAAGCATTTATAGCTGCCACTCCAGATTGAACACTCTGATTGGTATCATTGAGAGGTATGGTACGCTTGGCAGCTGGAGCCGCCGCATGCCATTGCATGGGCGCAGGTGTTATTTTTATGCTCTTCATATCCTCTAACATCTTCTTCTCGCTGACCTCTATTCCATACAATTTGTGATGTCCATTCTGTATTCCACTCGTTTCTGCCAGGATTTTAGTGTTGTTTACATAGATTATTGCATTAACTTCAATTATTGGTGAGTCACTTCGCCCCGAAGCATAAAACTGCGTTCTATTCAAAACACCAACAATCGCTGGCCATCCCCCGATCGTAGTTTCATTGACATTGAAATAGGCTATATCCGATGTCGGAATATCCTTTGTCATAAAGGACGTCAAGTTCTCTTTATCAGTTTCGCATTCATCTGATTCAGAACCGCTTTTGGCGAACGTCATCTTCAAATCACCCACATTCAGACATGATTCATATCCCACAATGTCAGTACTTGAGAACACACCAGGATTAATATAGAAATCTGCACATCCGGGTTTAACGGTGATAATTAAAGGCGACCGCTTGATATCGCGTTCTAATTCATATTGTGCATCACGATCGGCCCATTTTCGGCAATCCGCCAAACATATGTTGTAATCGCGTTTATCACCACATTGTCCGGACCCACATTCAAGCTGAGATTCATTGTATTCGATGTCGCATTTGGCTTCGCACTCGGCTTGCTCTTTGGCCAGATGGTCTTTTGGGAATGACTTGCCTTCTGAATCATGCAGCCGCAAATCCAATCCTGGCTCTACGGTAATTGTTATATGACGCAATAGTTCAGAGACATTGCATGAATCCAAACGACTGCCACCGTGAGAGGGAAGAAGATATCCGCCGCAATCGCCGGTAAATCCTATTTTATAGTCTCTAATATAGATGTAACCTTTTATTGTAGTAGTGGGTTGATATGAATCTAGAACGCCATAAGTAACTATATATCCGACTACTGCGGGCCAGCCGTTGATAGTTGTTTCACTTATATTGTAATACTTAACCTTACTGATTGGTATATCGAAATGGCCGTCGTATTTTATCTTATCAATATCTGCAGACCTGTTGTTATCATAACCCAATATCCCGAAGGTAAATATGCCTCCAGCATGGATCCAGTCACCGTGCAGAGACCAGCCACTATTACCACTGCTGGTATCCTCAATACAGAGTCCATTTTCACAAACATCTGCATGCACTGGGTTAAACTGAGACAATATACATATCACTAAGATAGCAACAATGGACTTCATTTCAATCAATCCTTATCAATAAATTTAAACGATCTCATATCTGGGCCCAAGTCACACCTCAACATGATTACAATCCTTCCACAAGTTTGTTGATTTCTAGGCTTATGAAGATGTATGGTTCTCTTTTCCGGGCCATCTTATCACAGCTCTATGCTGCCTTCCCCAAGTTGCAGCCCCATGCAGAATGTCATAGAACTATTTACCATGCACAAGACGACTGCCGGAGAGAAGAGGAGGGCCCTGAAGGCTGAGGCCCGAGAGCTGGAGAGAGACGCGAGCATGGCCATGAGAGTGGCTGAGATCCTGCCAGATGCCAGGATGAAGGCCGGAGAGCTGGAAGGCAAGGCTGATGAGCTGAAGGCTGAGGCTGAAGCCCTAGAGGGAGCTGCCAGGGTGGAAGACATCAATCTCTGGCAGATGGCGAAGAGCAAGACCACAAAGAAAGGCGACCAGACCTATCTCTATTGGATGGCCTCCTGGAGAGAAGGTGGGAAGGTCCGAAATGTCCACCTGGGGAGC
>MVRL01000053.1 GCA_002067705.1 Methanosaeta sp. PtaU1.Bin112 | reverse complement strand
TACAAAATCGCTCGCTATCATGCTCCCGTCATAGCGGCAGTGATCAAACTCTATGCATCTGCTTATAACTATATTTGGCCTGGGAAAGCAATTCATTTAAAATTGATTTATGAGCTGATTGCTATTAATCATTGTCGTTAAAAAATATGTGATCGCCATCAAACTTTCTTGAACACCCCGCTTCCTACTACCATTCCTTCTATGCAGACTTCCTGATAGTTCAGCTCAATCTCTGTTGGAGAGATCACGCTGCCCCACAAGTAGCCGTTCTCGTCTACCATTGTGATGGACTCATTATCAACGCTCAAGACGCCCAGCACAATTTCTACAGACAGAGGGCTTCCGTTTGGAATCATCGTCCCCGAAAACAATCGTCCGTTTTGCTCTGTGATGTTCAAGCTCACTTCCCCGCCTGGCCAGTAGGAGACGGTTTCATTCGGAAGCCAAGCAGTGTTCTTATCATATCCCACATGATCCATGACTCCAGACCAGTTCCCAGTCAAATCCGGCAACTCCGCTGCCATTGCTGGAATGCAAATGGCCAGCAATAGCAATAACGCAATTATTTTCTTCATGTCAAATACCTCATGCATGCATCAAGCAGGCCCGCAAAAGGCCATGGATAATACTAATACATACTACAATTTAAGTTTTATTAAACAGCTGCGCCATGCGAAAATCCTGGCTCAAATTCTTGAAAAAATAAAGCCGAGGCGAGTATCTTGGTAGTTCTTTATTTGGCGGTTTGACAATCCTCCTATACTCTTCACTAGAACATTCTCCACGATGACCTCAGATCTCTTGAAGCATCGCTGATGAACCTACAAAAAATTTGACTAATATTCCTGATAGGAGCATCTGGTCGTGAATTAATTATGGGTTGTTATTTTAGGCCTACCTCAGAATTAGGCCTTATTGAATGCTGATTTGCTCAGAATGTCCTCTATTGGGGCGTGTCCAAGATACCGCAATCGGTAATCGAATTCTAGAAATTCCCACCTATTTTAGGATCACGACCGAGCATCTTGAAGTCGCCGATATTGAAGCCTGGATGGGCAGAGTGCAATCATCCATATCGGATAGTTGTTAAAGTGGCTGTCATTCATCCAGCAGCTTCGCTATATGTTGCCATGAAGATCGTATCAGAGAGCCATTTCTTGAATGTTGGATTATCGCTGAACTGCCGGAAAAGCTCAGCGTGATCAGATAGGAGTCCAACTATAACCCGCTGAAGAGCTTTGTCATGCTCGATGCGGGCGTTCTCCCGGTCCGAGTTCTTCATAGCGTTCTGATATGCCTTATCTGCTGAGACCTTTTCCGGTATTTCTTTGGTTATCACTCTTCTAATCTTGTCCGCATCTCTCCAATCGATGTTGCCGAACTGTTCGTTGAAAGCATTGATTATGTTGCTCAAAAGATCCAGCTCGGGCTCAGGCATGTGTCCGCCCGCGCCCATGGGAACGGGATCGATAATTCCATTCTGGTCGGCAAGGATGATATTCATCGAGGAACGAACCTCAACTCTGTAGCTTTCCATATCAATGGCTTCCAGGATGCCCCTGGAGAGATCTTCCTCTTTGGGAGCAGGGAGCTTTGGTATGAGGAAGTTTAGAAAGATGGATAGCTTCTCCCATTCGGCATTGGTGAACGGCAGGATGGAAGCCAAAAAGCCATATGTCCGAACGAAGCCCTTGGCTTTGCCTTTGAAATCCACCTGTCCGTCCTCATCGGTCTCGTTCATGTAGGCGTGAACGCAGGAATCCAGGATGGGATCGATCCTCTCTCGATCTGCTCCGCCAAGGTACAGTTCGACGAAATGATTGACCTCTATCCAGTTATAGAATTGATAACCATCGAGATCTGCTTTCAGGTCATGCAGCCTATTTGGATCGGTCTCTTCGCTCAAGATGGTAGTGCGGTAATACGGTGCGAAGGCTGCCTGGATTGCATCAGAGTCATTGAAGAAATCCAGCACGAATGTATCATGCTTCTGAGGGTGAGCCCGGTTGAGGCGGGAGAGGGTTTGCACAGCTTTGATGTCGGAGAGCGGCTTGTCCACATACATGGTATGCAGAAGAGGCTCATCATAGCCGGTCTGGAATTTGTCTGCCACCACCAGAAATCGATAAGGATCTTCCCGGAAACGATCCGGGATGATGTTGCTGGGAAATCCGTTTAGTGATGCTTCAGTCACCTTCAGTCCGCCGTACTCGTGCTCTCCTGAAAAAGCCACAATCGCCTTCCAGGGGCTCTTGCGTTCGGTCAGGTAGCTGCAGATGGCCTGATAATATTCAATTGCCAGCCGGATGCCGCCGGTGATGACCATAGCTTTAGCCTGGCCGCCGATCATATTTCTCGCCAGGACCTGATCGTGGAAGTGATCGACCATGATCTCGGCCTTCATTCTTATGGCATGATCGTTCTGCTCCACGTAGCGGCGAAGCTTCTTTTGGGCTTTCTTGGTATCAAACTCCGGATCGTCTTCCACCTTTTTCATCAGGCGATAATAGCTATTCACAGGAGTGTAGTTCTTGAGAACATCCAGGATGAATCCCTCCTGGATGGCCTGTTTCATGGTGTAGCTGTGGAAGGGGCGGTGCTTTACAGTATCTCCTTCCTTGAATGGCTCGCCGAAGATCTCCAGGGTTTTGTTCTTGGGTGTAGCGGTGAAAGCGAAGTAGCTGGCACTAGAGAGCATCTTTCTGGATTCCATGATGCGGTTGATTCTGTCTTCTATTGTCTCATCATCCATCTCCCTTCCCTCTTTGGAAAGGACGATGTTCATCTTGGCTGAGGTTCGGCCTCCCTGGCTGGAATGGGCCTCATCGATGATTATGGCGAAGGTGCGACCTCTATGATCATCTCCGATCTCCTTCATGACAACGGGGAACTTCTGCACCGTGGTGATGATGATCTTCTTGCCTTCGGCCAGGAACCGGCGCAGGTCAAGAGAGCGGTCGGCGTGTCCAACGGTGGCTGAGACCTGGGCAAACTGCCTGATTGTGTTCTTGATCTGTCTGTCCAGCACCCGGCGGTCGGTGACAACGACTATGGAGTCGAAGATCGCTTTTCCTTCCTGTTCCAGGCCGATGAGCTGATGGGCGAGCCAGGCTATGGAGTTGCTCTTGCCGCTGCCTGCAGAATGTTGAATAAGGTAAAGCTTGCCCGCTCCCCGGCTGGCAACATCGGAGAGCAGTTTATGGACAGCATTGAGCTGGTGGTATCTGGGGAAGATCTGTTTCCGTCTCTTCTTTCCGGTGCGTTCATCCTTCTCCTCGACCAGTTGGGCGTAGTTCTCCAGAATATCGGTCAGGCCACCTGGGGTGAGGGTATCCCGCCAGAGGTAATCAGTCTTGATGCCCTCTGGGTTGGGCGGATTGCCTGCGCCATCGTTATAGCCCCTGTTGAAGGGCAAAAACCAGGAGTCTTTGCCCGCCAAACTTGTGCACATCATAACTTCGTTATCATCCAGGGCGAAATGCACCACGCACCGACCGAACTGGAAGAGAAGCTCCCGAGGGTTGCGGTCGCGTTTGTACTGCTGCACTGCATCCTCGGTGGTCTGTTTGGTCAGGTTGTTTTTGAGTTCGAATGTGGCCACGGGCAGGCCGTTGATGAATAGGCACAGGTCAAGGGCGAGTTGGGACTCATCTGTGCTATAGCGAAGCTGGCGGGTGATGCTGAAGATATTGGCAGCGAATAGCTCTGCAGCTCTTGGATTGTTGGGCGAGGGAGAGCCAAAAAATAGGTCCACATGAGACGCCGGGCCCTGGCTGATGCCTTTGCGGAGGACGTCCACTATGCCCCGTTTGGTGATTTCGCCCTGGAGGCGGGATAAGAACTGCTGAAGCTTGATGCCTTCTTCGTCCAGATTCAATTGGCTCACTACTTTGGGCTGGGAGGAGTGGAGAAATTCCAGGAGCTTCTTTTTATCTACTGCATGGTCCCGGTCGTAATCCCTGCTGTCGCCCTGGATATAGCTGGCATCATCCACCAGGCTCCGGACTATTATGGACTCGAGCATTTTTTCAGAGGTATCTGTAGGGCTCATTTTTCATCCTCCCGGTCTTTGGGGAGCATCCTTCGGATCTCCTCTTCAAACTCCTTCTCAGCCTGCTCGTCTCCATCCTCGATCCTTCGCGGATTGAATTCCTGGTACTGCTGCAAGGCTCGGCGTTTGGCTTCCTCCATGGATATCCTCCCGCTGTGCTCGAGTATTGCCCGCTGGTTGAACTGGAGGAAGGCGTCCAGCCTCTCCCGCCAGTCTCTCATGTAGATCGGCTTTCTGCGGCTGGCCTGGTCTTCAGCGTAGTCCAGCCACATGGTCACCAGGCGGTTGAGCTGTCCTATTTCGTCTTCCATGAGGTAGTTTTTGGCCACAAAGATATCTGACTGGCGAACCTTTGCCCCTTTCCAGGCGGTAAGGCCCATGTTCGGCCTGTCCGCATCTGCCCGCTGGGAGATCAGTTCGGCAGCGGTGTGGCCGGTGATGGCCCAGTGCAGCTTGTTCTGCACTGCTGCAAAGAACTCCTGGGTGCTCTCTGCCTGGGAGTCGTAGTCGATGGAGAGGGCATAGATGTCCCTAACCTTCTGGTAGAAGCGCTTCTCCGAGGCCCGGATGTCTCGGATGCGTTCCAGCAGTTCGTCGAAGTAGTCTGCACCGAGGGCCCTCTCCCCTTTGAGCCTCTGGTCGTCCAGCACAAATCCCTTGACGATATACTCCTGCAGCCGCTCTGTGGCCCAGCGGCGGAACTGCACCCCCCGGTGGCTGCGGACGCGGTAGCCCACGGCCAGGATCATCTCCAGGCGGTAGAAGTCTATCAATCGCTCCACCCGGCGGCTGCCCTCGGTTCGAACTATTAGGAACTTCCGAATAGTTGCCTCGGGAGATAGCTCGTGGTCGCTATAAATGGTTGAGATATGCTCATTGATGGTTGGCACTGACACCTGGTATAGCTCTGCCAACAGCCTCTGGTTAAGCCAGACGGTGCCATCCTGCAGCCGGACCTGAATACGGGATTTTCCGTCCTCGGTCTGGTAGAATAAGATCCCGGTGTCCGGTGGGATTGTGCCCTGATCCTCGCTCATATCAGTCAGCCTCCGCCGAGATTTCTTCTGGAATTTCGCAGTCGTCTGGAGCGATATCGTCGTCCAGGTGTTCGCTAAATTCTGTAGGTACTTCGGCATCTTCGTCGGCAGGAAGCTCTATGCCTCGGACATCGAGCTTGCCGGTGACAACGTCGGAGATGAGACGGGTACGATATTCACGGAGGAGCGTGATTTCTTTATCTATGCCGCTTACGGCGAGACAAAGAGGTGATGTGTGATCGATTATAAATTTAACAATCTCTATTTGTTCATGCAATGGAGGTAAAGCAATTAAACGGGAAGCCGTTACCTGCAAATTCATCCGTTGTCTAGTTGCTCCAGTTGATAAAAATGATGATGAATTTGATGCTGTTGCGGTCAGCTGCAGCGCTGCAAATTCTGGATCCAGTCGCTGCTGGAAGAGCCGGAACCGGAAGCAATCTGCCTTCACCATTGCTGGGACTATACACGATGGAGCAACGCACGCTCGACCTGCTGGGCGGCTCTCGTCCCCAAGGCCAGCTATAAGTAGGTCTCCGGGCTCAACAGTGTGATCGCCAAGAGATGCATAATGCAATGGAGAAATGAATGCAGAATCATGGTTTTTGAACTCAGCATAGCCAATGTTCTGAAGTCGAACTACTCGGATTCCTTGATCAGTATAATGCGAGGACTTCAATCCAGAGCCAAATGGACCATCGCACCTGGTGATAGTTACTCGCCGCAGAGGCATCACTTCCCAATGCTCCGGCACCTCGCCCAGCCAATCCACGCCGGAGGGCTTGAGAGGGACGGTAGGATCAAGGCCGCGGGTGACAGCGCGGTGGATGATGACCTGCTTGTACTCCTCCAGCAGCTTGATAAGCCTCTGCTTAGTGCGGATGTATCGGCGGATGCGGCGGTCCATGTGGTCGAGGAAGCGGACGATGGCGAGTTGCTCTGAATGAGGAGGGAGAGCGATCAAGTAGTTCGCTATGAATTCTTGTGGTACCCTTTGTTGTCCTGCAGCTCCTGTCATTGCATCCGCGCCACATCGTCTAAATTCAACAACCGTAGTAATGCGATATAAATAAGATGGCAGTATTGAAGCCTTAGCCCTTAAAATGTGAAACTCAGTTGATCCAAACCCTATCTCTGAAGGCAATGACTTAAGGAGAGCTCCTTTTCCATTCTCAAAACAAGGGGTGATCTTTGCAAGGAGAACGTCACTTCTTTGGAAATATGTGAATCCATTCCAAACCTCTGATGCAGGGCGCGATTGTCTCATATCAACAGTCCCTTCAGTTCCTATACATTCCATAGGAAGAAAGGTAACTGGCGTATCAGCTAATATCGATCGGAGAGTCTCTTTCTTGCTAGGATTTAATAATGCACATCTCTTTAGCCGAAGAATTTCCCAATGCTCTGGCACCTTTCCCAGCCACTGCACGCCGGAGTCTTTGTAATCGCAATAAGTTCTTTGTATTGGCAATTTCATAGTGCCTCGAAATATTTTCTTATCTTTTGAGCCATCAGCACTCGCCGCATTGAGAGGAATGAAGAATAGTCGTCTACAGTCATCTCTTCCATGCCATCTGGGATGCAATTTGCTCTGAAATTGTCTTTCAGCTCATAAAGATCAGTAATATTGCCATAACGTTTCTGCCCTCCCTGACACTGCTCTAATAGCTGACTGAAATATAGCTTCGGTTCCTTACTACCGATAGCGATGTCGATCTCACTCTGGATAACTACGTAATTTGCGATCTGATTATATTGTCCCCGGCTAAGCCCATGCTTTTTAAGGTAGTGTCTAGGGAACAGATGATGAACATCAGATTTTATATCAATGAGGTCTCGAATTTTAATATCCTTTGATAGGAATCCCCGATCGTCTGCCTTAACTTGAGCCGCCTGAAACAGGTGAAAGAATGGGCTTGACGCCACAGAGGTATCCATTGCCCGAGGCAACATAGTCTCCCAAAAGGCATCAGAAAGCTCACCCCGGATAAGTCCATCTGTATATGATGCTATTCCCTGCGAGTGAATTTGACGAATGTCATAGTCGAAAGTGGCCTCTGGAGAGCCGGAATATCGCCCGGTGAGAATAGACATCACGAACCATTGGCGAACATAATGCTCAATTTCTCCATAAGGCACTTCCAGATCCCTGAGAGCAAGATATAGGATATATGAGAAGTTCAAGGCATTCTGGGAGCGGATCATAGACGAATTAACAAAGCCCGCGGAGCGTATAATATGGATGAAATGCTTGAAATCCCATTCATTCATGAACCGCTTTATACCCTTCTTTAATCGAGAAAAAGAGTCTTCGACTACAGCTTCTTCGTACTGCCTGGTTTCGAAGTTTCGCCCTGAGAGCAGGGCTACGAGATCCTCCAGACGTCCTCTTCTGAATTCTGAAGTGAACGCCACTCGCAGCATGTCGGTATAGGATGGGTCATAGATATCATCGTTCTCGTTATGCAGCCAGGTCATAATTGGAAAGAACTCACTTGCAGCAAACTCCTCATCGTTCTTCAAAGTGGAGAAGAACTCAGGAGCGACTGACAGATGACAGAAATAATCAATGGCTTTACGAAGAGTATTGCCTCCGTATATCTCGTTTACTGCAATCTTGGACATGGCAAAATCTGCCTGGCTTAATGGTACGCCTTCAGAGTTGACGCGGATGAATATCTCTGTCACCGTGTCCATATCCAGATCCGGATTCAATTCTATTAAGCCAATCTGATTGTTTGTAATTCCTTTCAGAAGCTCAATACTACGGAAGACCTCATCCTTGGTAGTGTTTGGGTTATGCTCGCAATATGTGGTCACCATGTCAAATAGGCTGGTGTGCGCATCAAAGACCATTGCTATATCTTGAATCCACGAGGCATCCATGGCAGGTTTGGATACTTCAAACTGCCTCTCTATTGGGTGGAAAGCTATTCGTATTCTCACTGGCTTGTAATCCTTGTTGATTACTTCCTGTCCGAGTAGCGCAGCCATAAGAGCGGCTACCCGCTGCTGGCCGTCTATGAGAATGCGCTTGCCTGATGCTGATGAGCCATCCTTTAGCTTGACATCCGGATTTCTCCAGGCGATCAAGTACCCAACTGGATAGCCCTGAAATAAAGAATCTAGGAAGTTGCGCACCTTGACAGCATTCCACACAAAGGGTCTCTGAATTTCAGGTATCGCAATATCACCTGATTTAATCCATGTTAGCAATGTATCAATCGGCGGCTGGGTGACAGAATAGCGTTGTGTTGGCATCGTTAAACACCTTCCTTTTCCATAAAAATCTTTTGGAGAAATCCTTCCGTCTCCTTCTCCACCGCCACGATATCCGCCCTGATCTCCTCCAGCGTCCGCGGAGGCTTGGGCTTGTAGAAGTACCGGGTGAAGCTGACTTCATATCCGATCCTGATGCTTTCCGGATCATACCAGGCATCCGCAGCATAGGGCAGAACCTCCCGGCGGAGGAATGCCTCGATCCCGCCCTCCTCCTGAAGCGGCACCTGCTCGTTGTCTCTCAGTTCAGTGTCCGGCTCATACTCCACCACTCGTGCCTTGTCCTTGATCATGACCTCGAAGAGGCCGTGCAATGGATCGGGCACAGTGCCGGATTTGTGGATCTTCCTGATCACCGGCGGGGCGCTCTCAGAACGCTCAGCGCTCTCTTTCAGCCTCTTGACCTCCGCAGGCGTGCAGGCGCGCTCGTGATCAATTCCCTTCAGCCGCAGCGGCCGTTCGACAGTCACCTTCCAGTAGCCGAAGGCCTGGTTGGGGAAGATCTTCGACTGCTCAGTCTCCTGGAATTGGAGGAATGTGTCGCAGATGCGCCGGATACCCTCCTCAGAAAGCTCGCAGTTCTTCTTTCCCAGGTTCTTTCTAAGGGGCTTGAACCATTGTGTGGCATCGATGAGCTGCACCTTGCCCTGGCGGTGCTCCGGCTTGCGGTTGGTTATAACCCAGATGTAGGTGGCAATGCCAGTGTTGTAGAACATATTCAGCGGCAGGGCGATGATGGCCTCCAGCCAGTCGTTCTCGATGATCCAGCGGCGGATGTTGCTCTCCCCCTGGCCCGCATCGCCCGTAAAGAGAGAAGAGCCGTTATGCACTTCAGCGATGCGGCTGCCAAGCGGCGTTTTGTGCTTCATCTTGGAGAGCATATTCACCAGAAACATCATCTGCCCATCGCTGGAGCGGGTGACCAGCTTGAACTCTGAATCGCCATTGTGCTCGATGATGAAGCGCGGGTCCCTTATGTCTCCCTTGCCGCCCATGCGCTCCAGATCGGTCTTCCAGCTCTTGCCATAAGGGGGATTGGAGAGCATGAAGTCGAACTCGCGCGAGGGAAAAGCATCCTGGGACAGGGTGGAGCCAAGCTGGAATTGCTCCACCTCCTCGCCCTGGCCCTTGAGGAGCAGATCTGCCTTGGTGATGGCGTAAGTTTCGGGGTTGACCTCCTGCCCGAAGAGATGGATGGATACTTCCTTTCCTCGCTTTGCGGCAATCTCTTTCAGACGCTCATCTGCAATGGTGAGCATTCCCCCTGTGCCGCAGGCACCGTCATAAAGGAGGTACGTCCCAGACTCAATCCTGTCGGCAATGGGAAGGACGATAAGATCTGCCATTAGCCTCACCACGTCCCGAGGAGTGAAATGCTCTCCTGCTTCCTCATTGTTCTCTTCATTGAAGCGGCGTATCAGCTCCTCAAAGATCGTGCCCATGGCATGATTATCGAGCGCAGGAAGCCGGATGCCTCCGCGGGGTTCATAGACCGGAATGGGGCTGAGATTTATGGAAGGGTCGAGGAACTTTTCAATCAGATTTCCCAGGATATCGGCTTCTACCAGGGTTGGTATTTGGTTTCTAAACTTGAATTTATCCAGTATCTCCTGGACGTTAGGTGAGAAGCCGTCCAGGTAGGCCTCAAAATCAGCTTTGAGCTGCTGAGCCTTGGCCCTGGATCTTAAATCTCTCAGCAAGAATGGTGATGTATTATAGAAGGCCTGGCAGGCGGCCCGACGCAATGCTGCATCCTGATTGCTGACCCCTGCCTCATCAAGATGCCTTTTCATCTCCAATACGGCTTTCTTGTTAGGCTCCAGCACTGCATCCAGTCGGCGGATAACCGTCATGGGCAAAATTACATCTCGATACTTGCCCCGTACGTAATAGTCACGCAAGACATCATCAGCAATGCCCCAAATGAAATTGGCTATCCAGTTTAAATCCCCATTACTCATGCTGCATACATCCACTGCAGGGAAATGTATCCTTGAATATCAAGCTTAAATCTGTAAAAGGAGCAACATTTTGTCTGGTTGCCTGGATATGGATCAGTATTGCCATATGATTCTGCCTCTGGATGGGTTCATGGCCTCCAGCATCATAAACATTATGCTGATCTCAGATGAGACTTTAAACTTCTGCAGCGTATGCCCAGCATATGCTAATACCCTTGACAGATAAATATAACTCCTCAATGGGCGAATTAAAACACGAGAAAGATGAGCATATTTGATTGGGCAAACGACAGGATTGGCAGGCTGACATGGGTGGATTTGGGGCTTACGAAGTTTTGCGTCGCCGCTTTTGCATTAATGGTCGCAAAGCTCTGGCCGCCTTTGTTGAGCCTGGAATGGTACTGGTATGGATTGATATTCGTGGTGCTCGCTGCAATCCCATTGAAGAAATTCTTATCTTGAGCCTGGTGCTCATGCAAACCTCTCTTTAGACCGCATCCTGATACTGGATACTGTTCTGATTAGAACAACGGCCAGAACCATAATATCAAGG
>MVRL01000052.1 GCA_002067705.1 Methanosaeta sp. PtaU1.Bin112 | reverse complement strand
ACTGGAAGTCGATTACCCCAACCGCGTTAGGGGCTGCCACCCGTTGCAGGTACTTCATGACCGCCTGGCTTCTGGCAAAGCCCCATTGTCTGATGGTGGGGATGATAGAGGCTATGTAAGACAGCTCACCAGGCGTCCGGTCCTGAATATGGAATATTTGGTCAGCCTCGATCTCTACCGGCTTGCCAGACCGGCTCTGAGACTGCCAATAGTGGATGCTATCGTCGTCCGCGTCGGTGACTATGCCTTTCAAGAGAGGATCGGAGAAATAGCGGTCGCTGCCCCTGGTGTTGTCCGGAGCAGCTTCAAAGGAGACTGCCGGCAGATGCTTGAATACGTCCGGGATGGTCCACTGCTCTTCTGTTTTGAGACTGTAATTGTAAATCGAGTGCCTGAAGCCCAGCGTATCAAAGAAAGTCTGCCTGATGTTAGCCCGGCTCTGTACCGCTTTGTCGGCCATGCGCAGGCCCCGGCGGGCTTCGGCTATCTTGGCTTCGTTCGCCTTCTCCTCTTCAGGAGGCCTAGGGACGATATCATAGCCGTTGAAGGCAATCTTGCTTATGGGCAAGAGGAGGCCCTGCACCGGAGGGACCGAAAGGGCCGACACGATGGCCGAAGCAGTAATGTTACGATCAACTGCAACGAAGCCCGAAGACGACAGGTTAACCTGGGATTTGCCGGTAGTGCCGGCAGCATTCCTTATTTTTCTGTGTATTGTCGTCATGGTAAGGGGATTCCTGAGCTGGATATCTGAGACGGTGCTGAGAAGCTATACGATGTTTTCTTAGGCAGATTCGCGAAAGCAAGCATAAGAGCATCAGCGCGATCCGGCGATTTCAGGCCCCGGCGCTTCATCTCTTCCTTGGATTCGATCTGAATTTGCCCTTTGGATGTGATTTTATACTTCAATTTAGATAATTGTGAAGCCAGTTCTTCATCTTCGCCTATATCAATTTCTTTGTTTTCGAAGCATTTTCGAAGGTTCCAGTACCATTCGGCGCGTGTGTTGAGGAACTGCTCGGAGTCAATGGCCTTGAACCCGGATCGCATTTCTTTAGCTGGAAACTTCTGCTCATGGAGCCTGTCATAGACCCCAGCGCCCAGTCCATCGGCGTCTATTCTGGCTTCGGTTGCGTTGGTATCCCTCAGAGCCCGTATTATCCGGCCAGTTGTGGCCATTGTGTCCTCTTGGTGGGTTGCCTTGTAGAGTCTGGCAACTTTGCCCCGGCGATGCACCAGAACGGTTTCATCCTGGCCGAACCTGGCCACATCACAGGCTAGAATATTAGGCGTGGATGGCTCCAATTTGTGGGTCTGTGCATAGACTATCCAGGAGAGCGGAATGAGGGCATCCGTTGAATGCTCAGGGAATTGGCCCAGGACTCTGGATATCCAGAGCGGGGAATCTTCGCCCCATTTGAGCCACTTGTCATAGACCCATTCAGGTGTTATGAGGTAGGGCGCTGGAAGGTCCGAGGTTATCTTTTCCTTCCAGGCGTTGGCCCGGATGTCCTCGATTGTGATTCCGAAAGTTGTAAAATTTGGAGTATCAAAAGCCGATATGTAAATCTTAACCACGCCTGGCCGGGAAAACATTTCATAGAATTCTCCGGAGGATTCGGTGGGATTGCCAATCGCGAGTAGATGGGAATTCTGAGACGTCAGAATGCCATCAATGCCTATCCAGATATCGGACTCTATGCCCGCTGCCTCATCGGCCACAACCAGAATATGACCTTTGGCGGAATGCGCGCCCTGAAAGCGGTTGGCGTCATTTGTGCTGCGACCTGTCGCGAACCAGTTAGGTCCAAGATCCAGTCTCGTATCTAGGAGCTTCCCCCCAAGTTCTACTTTGGAAGAGGCATAAGCTGACCTGATCTCCTGCCAGAGAATGTCTCGTACCTGGTCGAAGGTTGGTGCGGTGGTGACGACCCTGGAAAGGTAATAAGAAATTGTGAACCACAGAACAACACGCGCCGATATCCAAGACTTGCCAGCAGCATGACAGGAGGCAACCGCGACTTCTTTGTTATCTCTAACAGCTTCTAGGATTTCTATTTGCTTTGCCCATGGGACAGCCCCCAAGACTTCGGTTACAAAATATTCAGGATTTGTCTGAAGTTCCTGCACCGTCTCTTCGCTCGCCGACATCTTTAACCAGGTCCGCTGTTTCTGAACATTGAAGCATCAAGGAGATAAATAAATGTCTCTTCGCTCGCCGACATCTTTAACCAGGTCCGCTACAGTTTTTATATTTATGTTCAGTGGATTATCTTTATCTCCGCCAATCGCTATGTTCCTCTTGTCCTGCCAGTGCTCAGGATCGCGGTTGTAGAGCCAGACTTGTTGAGCAGTCACATTACCCTTGAGTGCCGCGTTGAACAGGGATTGTTCTACCAGTTCATTTGCATCCATTTCGGCCCGGACGCATGCCTCCGCGAATTTCGGGTACTTCACCCGATGATATTGATATGTACGCCGATCGATGCCCACCTTCTTCGCGGCGTTCGCGGGCCGGATGCCTTTCGCGAGCAGTGCAAGGAATTCCTCTTTGCGGGTGGCATCGAACTTTTCTCTTCTTTTGCTCATGGAAAATCACTATGCGGCGGTTCTATTGTTTCGTATATTAATAAACTTAATTACTATAGTATTCAAATCGCTATGCATTGGCATTTTATTAACGCCTCAAATTTAAACCGCTTATATTAGCATAAGCGAATTTGGTTCTACATGCAAATTTGGGCACTTAGCAAATTATAATTATCTTATAATGTATTTATCTAGCGTTCTATTTACTTCTTGCGGCATTGTGTGCGCCACACGCGCCAAACGGCGCGTTATTATAGCTTATTTTAAGTGAAATCGATAGCAGCTAACGGCGATACGCCTAAATAGCTACAGAGATATAATAGGTATTGGTGAAATGTAATGTATGAGTGTATGATATGCGGGAAGAAGTTTGCGAAGCTGCATGATTGGGATGGTGAAGATGGTAAGAGCAGTTTAAGTTGCTCGGTGGCGCATTATGAGGCGCTAGGTAGGTTGAAGGATGATGCGTATAGGAATAAGAAAGATTGGACTAAAATGATTTTTAGGAGTGAGTAGCATGGCAGGATTTGCGCAGTTGAGTTTGGAGATGATGGTGATGCGCGCCGGGGCAGCGCGTGAGAAGAACGCTGTGAAGAAGATGAATGTAATTTATGAGCCAGGAGGTAGAGCTAGAGAGTATGCTGCGCTTGCTGTGAATTTGTATAGCGGCTGTGGGCATGCCTGCAGCTATTGTTATGCGCCAGCGGCGTTGCAGATGAATAGGCAGAAGTTTTGTGAGCAGCCGGGGCCGAGGGCAAGAGATTTTTGGAATAAGCTTGAAAGCGATTTGAAATCGCTTGAAGGCAAGAAAGTCGAGCCAGTGCTGATGTGCTTTAGTTGTGATGCATATCAGCCAATAGATGTTGAGCTCGAGTTGGCGCGCAAGGCGCTTGGGATGTTCAAGAAGCATGATGTGGCATTTCAAGTGCTGAGTAAGGGTGGAATGAGATGCGCCAGGGATTTTGATTTGTATAAGCCGGGGCGTGATATATTCGCAGTAACAATGACATTTATGGATGCGGAGAAATCGAAGCAATGGGAGCCGGGGGCGGCATTGCCAGCGGATAGGATTGAAGCGCTGAAACTAGCGCATAGCATGGGAATTAAGACATGGGTGAGCTTGGAGCCGGTGATAGAGCCAGCCGAGAGCTTCGCATGCATAGATGCTTGCGCTGATTATGTTGATGGTTTCAAGGTGGGGACTTGGAATCATGATAAGCGGGCAAAGGAGATAGATTGGTATAATTTTGGGCATGCTGCAGTAGCGAAGATTGGTGGCTATGGCAAAGAGCTGTATGTGAAGAAAGATTTGAAAGAGAAGATGTGAGGTGTTGTAAATGAAGATGAAAAGCATGGAGCCGAGCAAAGAGGCGCGCAAAGAGATGATGCGCGCTGCCAGAGGTAAAAGCAAAGTCAATAGTTTTTTTATTTCTGGAGAGACGGGTGAGATAGTGCAATCAGCATGGCGCGATGATCGTGCGTGGTTTCCAGATAAGCCGAATGGAACTTATGAGGTTCATATTCGGCGCGAGCCATTCATGAGCTATTCGATGCTCCAAGATCAGATCGATGACATCATGCGGTGTGTTTGGCAAGACGAAGAGAACTTGCATGAATCTGAAATGCGGTTTCTGCGTGATATGGTTAATTTGCCTGATGATCAGATCAAAGCAGAATTTGGCTTCAAGCCAGCGAAGATTGCTGAGTTGCGAAGCAGAGCAAGGGAAGTCGGTGCAGTATAAGGAGAATATCGAAAAGCAATTCGGTTGCAGGCTTAGGTTATAGCCTGCGCCTTTTCTCCTGTATCCCGTTCCCACCTATTTATGATCAACTGGCAGCTTTTGGGATCTAACTCCATCGCGTAGCACGTTTTATCCATTTTTTCGCACGCCATCAGGAATGTTCCTGAGCCGCCAAACAGATCGAGCATCTCCTTGAAGTCGAAGCCGGATATGATCTTGCAGATTGCCCCCAGGTCTTTACCATAACCAAACTCCTTCTTATTTACATGCTCTTCTTCCTCTATGACGGTGGGGAAGAAAGCCGCGTCTGATACGGCCCCCCTCGCACATCGCTTATCAAAAATGCTTTTTGCCTTGTCTTTTGTGAAGTATATGAGTTGGATGTGTTTGTAGTGGGGAACCTTGTTATTGCCCATTGGTGATGTTATGTTTCTCCTGACATAGATAAGGTCAAAGTGCGGTTTAAGGCCATCCCACCGGAATAAATCTATTGCCTGCTTGAATCCCACCATGAATAGAAATTGCTTGATATCTACCGTTTTGATGACATCAAACAATGCAGTCATATCAAATTCATAAGGTGGGTCAGTGAACAAGAATGTGGGCTCTCCATCACCTAAAAGCTGATTGATATGCAGGTCATTGGTGGCATCGCCACACATCACGCGATGTCTGCCAAGTTGAAATATCTGCCCAACCCGGATATCAGTCTCGATGCCATCCGGATCTTCGTCGAAATTGTCATCACTTGGTATCTCGACAGAGCCAATCTCTTTGTTCAGCTCCTCCAGGTCATATGCTGTGCGCCAGTCCTCGAGGGCTTCGACGCTTTCCAAGATGTCCTTAACCAGATCCAGATCAGGCTCTGCGAACTCTTGGAGTTTGTTATCCGCAAGCACGTCAGCCCACTCATCGGCCTCAGTCTCGTAATCCTGGTAATCGACGGGCACTTCACGAACGCCAAGCTTCTGGGCGAAAAGCAATCTGCCATGGCCTTTACTGACGAACCCAGATCGCTTGCTTATTGCGATGGGCCACCGCCAACCGTTAGCCTTGATGATCCTGGCACCAATGTCTACCTGACTTTGCGGGTGCTTGTTCGGGTTCTTGGGGTTCGGCACCAGCTTCAGGATATCGACAATCGCCTCATGTGCGCACCATACGGGGATGCCGTCCGCGATTGCTTTGGGGGTTGGTTTCATATTCAATCCTTTTTATTAATGCGAAATTTGAGAATTTGGATGGATGGCCAGGGAAAGGGGGGATCGAGGAAGCCCCAGCCACCGGGTTGGGATGATCATCTTGGTGACAGAAAACCTCTTTTCGGCGATGCCGCTCTTTTCTGTGCCTTACGTAAACCCATCCTCTTCTCGCGCAAAGATCCTTAACCTCATTCCGATGGCCATAGACGAGGAAGATCAGATCTTCGCTGCCTGCGTGGCAACAAGCCAGTTCCTAGCGTATACACTTTCATTGCTTAAATAGTTATTTATAGATATATGAGAACAAGGGAGGGCTCCGTTTTCATCCCCAGCCTGAAGGCTGGGGCCTTCTCACTCCGCCCTCTCCGCTCCCGCGAGGTAACGATCCCGGGATGATCGCATAAGCGATCTACGAACCGAGATCTTGGCTTCCACCAGGCCCTTGTCTATGATGCCTTTGAGCTTTTTGTCTCTTTTTAGTCTCTCGTAGAAGCCCTTTTCGGTGAAACCGAGTTCAGTTGCGATTTCGTAGTTCGCACAGTGCAAATGGACTAGGTGCTCGGCCAGATCGTAATCGAGGTCCTTTTTTTTGCGGGACAAGAAGATTCATCCGTAAAAGTTAAATATGATGCAATACCACTATGGTATTATGACACAAAATCCTAAGCGGGTATCACTAACAATGCCAGAAGATCTCCAGGCGGAGATCCGGAAGTTCATGGGTGAAAATAATATCAAGGGGCACGATTGGAGCAAAATAATTTGTAAATGGGTAAAAGAGGGGCTGGAAAGGGAGTTAACCCCACCACCCACAGCCTGAGCCAGGATAATAAGTATCTTTTTCTGGGTTTCGACAGACAAAAATGGGGAATTCCAGGCCATCATCCAGCATGATGGTTTTTTCGCAGGGGCCGCCGCAGGAAGGGCAGTCCATGTTATGCCTCCATCTTGCCCTTGGCGTATTCAAGAACTTGATCTATTGTTTTCCCTGTCTTACAATCAGGCTTTAATTCGTCGTAAGGAACTTTAGAGAAGTCTGCTCTCTGCTCCCAAGAGTCTTTAGGATATCTTAAGAATTCCACTTTAACAGTTTTTGGGTTGGTCTTAAGGACTTGAGCAGGGCCAAACCTGGTTTTTATAATTTCGCCTTTTGTGAAATCGCTTTTAGACCATACCTTAACGCCAGACTCTTCGACCTTCGCCTTCCAGTAGTCTATTTGTTCCTGTGGTAGTTCATATCTGCGTTCGTTGGACTCTAAAAACTTCCTTGATAAGATATCATAACGCTCTGAGTCTATGCCAGCCTTGAACCTGAAAAGGGCAGCCTCCCATCGCGCGATGTGTTTATCTGATTCTAATAGGTTGCTCCTCTGTTGGACTTCTAGTTTTTTGATTCTGCGAAGAATCACGCCAACGTCGAAAGTCCTATCTATGGTTTCAAGGGCTGCGCTTGCGCGATGTTCGCAGTATTTCGCTTTATCCTCAGTCTCGAAGGCTTTTCTATACTTGTTGTCTATTCGAGCCCTGTAATTCCTATCCCTCTTTTCACTATGATGGCCTACTAAGATAGGCTGCCCAAGGGGTATTACATCAGCCATCTTGTGAGCTATCTCAAGCAGATTAGAGGCTTCTTCGTGGGCCTTCTCTGCCTTTTCCCCAAAATATTCAGCGCGATCCTCTGCTTTAGTGGTCTTTCGATCAATCTTTTCAGCAAAGGTTAACCTTTCACCTATTTCGCCTTCGTAGGTAGCAATCGAATTGAGTAATTCAACTCTATAAGGCTGTTCTTTTGCGTACCAAAGCTTTTGCCTTCCAGACCACTTAAAGCCATTTGCCTTAAGCTTGTTTATAATTTCCTGCGATGGCTTGCAGTCAGATTGAAATTGTAGGCCTTCATGTTCTAGGTTCCTATTCCAAGTAGCTGTCATAGTACTATAGCACTCTCTACCACTATATAAGCCTAATGGTACTATCGTACTATCGCGAGAGCCCTTTATATACTCGTTGCCTTTCGCGATGGCCCTTTATATGCTTGGATCGCGAAGGCTCGAAGATATATATACTCCCTTTCACAAAAGTACTATGGTACGAAAGGTATTTATACTCATAAGACGTATGGTGTATTGTGCAAGGCTGAGAAGCGCGAAAGAGGTGCGCGAGAGATCCAAGGATCGAGTCGCGTAAACCAGAAGCGCTTCTCAAAAGGCGCACAGGAATGATAATAAATGACATCATTTAAGGGCATGAAAAACGCCATCGAGCGCACCTTTCCTGGAAAGGTCAGTGGGATCGCAAAATTCCATAACAGGAACAAACTCTCGTTCTTATCTGAGTTGCCCCTTGAGGAGATTCAGAAGCATTTCCCACAGGCAACGCAGTCTGAAGAGCAGATCTATCATATTACATGGGAGTAGGTGATTTAAATGAATTTGAGGGGATGATATAAATGCCACCCACAAAGGCAGCACTCAAAGCACGAGGCTGGAGTGATAAAAAGATCGATGCGTTCTACGCAAAAGAACGCACAATGGACAAAAAAATAACAAAGATGATCGCTGAAGGAAAAACCATGATTGAGATCCTAGGAGCGCTATGATAAGGCGTCTTGAGGCTGAAGAACGCCTCATCGACTATATAATCAACCAAAAGCAACGCATCCAAGAGCTAGAGAACCAACTGGCTTGTGCGATAGAACTGGCGAGGGATTGATTGATATGGATCTATCTAGCCTACCTACAGCTCTCCTAGAAGCCCTGGAAATGGAGATCCAAGCAGAGCTTCAAGCACGGGCACTTGAAAGGGATATGGGATACTGAGGGGTTCGACTCCCTTCATCCCCTTTGCATATCGCTTTTTCGCGATATGCAGGAGTTGAAAAAATATGGAGCAAGAAGTATATATAAAGATGGACGCTGCTTTTCACAGCGCCCTGCACAAAAAGCAGGTGGAGCATGAACATGCTGGCAAGAAATCACCTCTTTATATTCCACGATGGGGTGGAGAGACAGTTGAATGCATAAAAGTCACAATTAGCTTCGATGAGGCTAAAGTGGCTGGCTGGCTCGATCTCTCACCTGAGCATCAGTATGACTTCTCGCGAGAAATTGCTTTACCCAATCTGAAAGAGGGCAATCTGCAATACGACGCTTATCATTCAAGAATCGATATCAGTAACATCGCTGTTGGGAGAGAAATTCAATGGGCGATTGAAAAGGCAATCGTTGCCAGGATGGATATCAATTCGTTGCTCTCTGACATCCTCGCAAAACATGCTATGATAGACTCCCCAGAGGCAAAGGCCCTGATTGCAGAGGCAGAGAGGCAGAGAGCAGAGGAGAGAGATGAGGAGGATGCAAGGCGCAAAGCAAAGGATGAGGCAGAGAGGCAGAAGCAAGAAGCATATGCAAAGGATCTGGTAGAAAAGGAGACTGCAAAAAAGGCCTGGATAGAAGCTAATGGATCAGAGAGGCTTAAGCTGGGCGTCGCGCGAGGGTACAACTGTGAAAAGCTCTATACTCTGGAGCTATGCGACAGCCTGCCAGAAAACTTTGCACTAGATTATGATAACAAAGTGCGAACTAAAGAGCGCTCTTGTCCCTCGCTCGCAGCCTTGCAACTTTGTGAAGAACTAGAAAAGGCGGAACTGCCCTTCGTCGCAGCAATCACTGTCGTGTGGTTGCCCTGTGGCTTGAACGACCTTCTCAGTGATGAGGATCGATATTTAGAGGGGCCACCTAGGGGAGGCGAGGCAATCGAAATTAAAGTGAATGGCCATTATGCCTATCATCTGATGGCATAGGAGGATACAAAAATGAGAATTGACCCCAATTTCAACAGCCAATACATAGGCGGCGCATGTGTCCATGTGGACATGTGGAACGACGAGAAATTGAATGACAATCCATTATGCTGGGATATCCTGCATAAGATGCAAGACATATTGAGCAAAAATCCCCTGTTCGAGAATCAGGGACCGAGAATGTATGCATTCGCCCATAAAACATACAACGAAAACCCAAATATTATTGAATGCTTGAAAAACGCATTCAATGAAGCCTATGAAACAGTAATGGCACAGACAATTCCAGCAACAAAGGATGCAAAGATATGTGACCTTGAGAACGAGAACAAAAAGCTGATAGACACACTAAATAGACAACGCAGTGTGTATAATATAGCACTACAAGAAATTGTAGAACTAAGATCAAAACTCTCGGATAGGGAAGAAACCATCGCACGATACGAAGAGCAAAACTAATCGCTCTTCGTTTTTTGGGACTTTTTCGTCCCACTACTTCGCTTTTTCGCGATGCAAATGTGATTATTATGAAGTGATGTAGATGATATTATGGCAGCATGTCAAAATGATCTATCCAAATTTGCAGAATTTGCGAAATTCCCCTTCGATCCCATCCAGAGAGCGAAACGAATCGAATGCATGGTCATGAGAGGCTCTGCGCGCTCCTACTATCGCACTAGGTTCGCACCCCAGTTCGATTGCCCGGTAACAGTGGATTCAGTAGGCTGCTGCTTGCAGTGCGCCTACTGTTGGAATGCACTCCGAAACGAAACTATGAAACTGGGGGATTTCTGGGAGCCTGAAGAAATCGCAACAAAGGCTGTCAAAATTGCCAATAAAGAAAAAACCTGGCGATTCAGAGTGTCAGGCTGCGAAGCCATTCTAGGGAGAGCTTCTACAGATCATTTTTGCCAGTTCATAGAGGCCTTGCAAGAGGCTGGAAAGGTTGAATTCGTTCTCTTAGAGACTAATGGTATCATGCTTGGATACGATGAAAGCTTGGTAAAATCCTTATCAAAATTTAAGGATGTCCTAGGGGTTCGCGTGGCCATTAAGGGAGAAGACCCCCAACAGTTTGAAAAGCTTTCAGGAGCCAAGGCTTCAAGCTTCAAGTATCAGCTCAGATCCTTGGAGCTACTATATCAGCACGAAGTGCCATCGAGGCCAGCTATTATGTCTACCTTCATGGATGTTCTGAAGATCTCAGAACTTACTAAGATTCATCATGAGGACATAGACGTTGAAAGGTTGAAATTTTACCCCATCACCAAGAAGTCCTTGATTGAACGGGGCTGTTGGGATATGAGGAAAGTAAAGGCGTGAAGCCTTTACTTTCGCATCCTTCTAGCATTGAACGCAGAAATTTTCTTGTTCATTTCTCCTCGGACCTTGGTTGGTCCTTGTCCAGTTTTTCCCATGTGTTATCACCTCCGCAAATCTCGATACGTGGAAGCATCGACCATTGGCGCTAAACCATCCGCGCCCGCCGCCTGGCCCGACACGACCTGCATTCTTTCAGGTATCCAGTGCCAGCCATGTTTAGCACTCAAAGCCTGGACTTCCTTGCCTCCACCGTAGACTACGAAGAGTATATCGGCTTCACCGGCATGGTTGCAGGCAACCTCCCAGTCATGCAGAAGCCAAGACAAATCGCCACTGCCCCGAGTAGCATAAGCCTTCCAGCCTTCGGGGACCCCGATAAGATTCATATCGCTAAACTGTGGCTGGACATTTAGGTCAACTATGATATTGAAGCCCTTAGATTGCCAGAACCGAGATACCCACCGCTTAAAGAACACCTGACCAATTGCGAGAGCATTGGGCAGCAGTTCGTATGTGAAATAATTCAGTTCTACCAGCGCATCGGGCAGGGCGCGAAGAGGCTTCATTGGGTTGTCTGATATGCCCGCAAACTTCGCATCGTCTACATAGAAATGCCAACACCCACCCTCGCCACGGGATGAGTCGAGGGGCTTCTTATAACTTACTTCTCCCCATTTGACAAATGGGATAGGTAAAGCAGTGGCTTGGAACTTCTCCACCAGATCCGGTATGCCCCACGAATTAGATGAACTGAAATCAACTGCAAACTCCTCGTCGTCGATTTCTTCTTGTACAGGAGCCTCGACCTTCCTTATAAGCTGGATGGGTGCGCCGCCGATGTTGGTCTCCTGGTTTATCGGTGAAGGGATGTATTCAGTGGTTGGAAATTCTGGGGGGAGTGAATCTTGCTGAATGGCCTGATCTTCCTTCACCAGAAGCTTGTTGAACTTCTCGAAGTCCAGCCAATCTATCGATCCGCCCGATTTGGTTATATCAGACAGATCATCTAACAGGATATCCTCATCCCACTTGTTGGATAGCTGTGGCAGCCTATTATCCGCGATCCTAAGCTTCTTAAATTTAGATCTGTCCAAATCCAATATCCTAAATACGGGCAACTCTTCCAGGCCGTTTCTATCAGAGGCCAGGATTCTACCAACTCCATAACCGATTTCCGAAGCATCCTTGTTTATGGTGATAACGTTTTTGAAACCAAGTTCGGATATGGAGTTCGAGAGAGCTTCTATATCTTTATTATAATGTTTCTTAGGATTTTTAGTATTTTTGACAAGTGTCAGAAGGTCTTTAACCTTCCAGAACTCTAGCTGCACGCCGAAACCGGCGAGCTTTTCATTTAGATCGGTCATTTTAATTCCTTAAGGACTGAACGTTTACTGGCAGAAGAGGCGGGCCGGAAGAAGACCGGCCCGTTTGTGAGGGATTGATCTCAGATAGCTGAGAACTGTGACTTCTCCCAGGGCTAAAGCGCCTGGGCTTCTACGGTTTTGATTCCGACAGATTGAAGCCCCAATCTGAGAATGTTTATCGCTGCATTGAGATCTCTATCCATAGTCAAGCCACATTCCGATAGGCTCGCCGCCAGTGCTGAATAATTGGGCGGCTTGCACTCATGGACTTTGCCATCGGATATGATGACTAGTATCTCGATATCTTACATGCCTTGGC